>NZ_JAQQXP010000003.1:0-300000 GCF_028595265.1 Alteromonas gilva
TTTGTCTGGCGGCCATAGCGATACGGCACCACCTGATCCCATTCCGAACTCAGTAGTGAAACGTATTAGCGGCGATGGTAGTGTGGGGTCTCCCCATGTGAGAGTAGCACACCGCCAGGCTCCAATTAAGAAGAAGGCCCACTCAAATGAGTGGGCCTTTTTTGTTTCTGCCCGAAAATAGCAATAACGCCAACATGCCTGGTATATCAGGCGACGATCGTCGCCCGTATGGATACCTACGCTAATGGCGTTGCTCTGAACCAACCTGTGACGGCATATCGCGGCATCAGCGCAAAAGGTGTGACATAAGTCACACTGTGAACATGTGTCACATCAAAAAGACTTAACGCGTTAAAGCCGGGCGCCCAGGCATCTCTTGGGGTGCCATCCTGCTGATAAAACTGCAGTAAGCCGCCCCAGTCAGGATGCCAGTTTTTAGTAAAATTCAACACATAAGCAACCCGTCTTTGTTCACTTTCATGAGTGTCTATATGGCGGGTAAGAAACTGTCCTGGCGTAAACCGCGTTGCCTGGGCGCTGGCGGCAATAATATCCTGATGTCCACTTAACTTACGCACCCAGGATAGTACTGTGTCGCTGTTAAGCCACTGGTGCAAAGCCCGTAAATTGGTAATTGACTCCTGCTCACTAGATAACTGATATCTGCCATAAATAAAGCCAACGCCTCTGGAGGCATTCTGCATTGTTTCCCGATGTATCTTTTGTCTCTCCGGCCCACTGAGACTCCGCCACTGGCTATCTGTCAATTGACATGGCACGTTGTCTTTCACTAATGCAATATCATAAGATGTCTGCTCTGATAAACTGGTATAGATATCTGCAGCATGCTCTGGTTGTAGAATGCGGCCGGCGCGAACGCGCTTATCATTGGCATATTCATTCGTTAATTGATCAAGGCTGATATTCTGATTAAAACTTAACTGCACTTGCGTTCCTATCACAGAGTTAATTATTTAGCGTGTCAGTAAATTATTGCTGTTATAGCGGTAAATCTGACTGAACCGGATTAGTTATAATCCTACCATGCCCGATGCGACTGATTTATACAAAATAGACCAATAGTCAGTATACCCATTAAGCAGGTTAAGCATTATCGGTGATACTGCCAGTAAGAGGTTCGTGCGCCAGGCTAACCCTTACATCCGGTGCATAGCGATTATCACCAACACAAACCGGGCCTAAAACAATCCTAATTGCTGATTAACCAGTGTCTCGAAATGTTTGCCTATGGCAGGCAGAATACTGTCTGCGATAGGGCGGATCTGTTTATCGATGTAATGGTCGTAGTCGAGTGGATGACTGCGATATTCCGGTACCTGTGGTCCGATAGTCGTCATCACATAGTGAATGCTGGTACGCTTCTGATATTGCAGTGGTTTGCCATACTTGCGGTTTTGTTCATCGGCGTGGCGCGCAGCTTTAACGTGGGGCGGCGCTGTTTTAGTGTACTCCCGTAATGGTTTGCGTATTTGTTTGGTGTAGATTAACTGATGATCGAATTGTCCTGATTTTATACCGGTGATGATCTGGGTGACATAGTCGTTGACCGGCGTATCGCTGAAAATTTTCTCATATAACGCTTGCTGAAAATCCTTGGCGAGGGTGGTCCAGTCTGAGCGCACATTTTCTAATCCTTTAAATACAATCTCTGTGCTATCACCTTGTCGTATCAAGCCAGCATAACGTTTTTTGCTGCCGGCTTCCGAACCACGAATAGTTGGCATAAAGAAACGCTCATAATGGGTTTCAAATTCAATCTCGAGATCGCATTGTACACCGTAATCTTTTTGCGTTTTATGCTGCCAGCGCTGATTGATATCCTGCTCCAACTGACGGCCAATGCGCTGGATCGCGTCAGCGTCGATATCCTGATCAATGTGGACAAACGTTGAGTCGGTGTCGCCGTAGATAACGTCGTAACCCGCCTGAGTTATCCAGTCGGCGGTGATTTGCATAATTTCATGACCGCGCATGGTGATTGAGCTTGCCAGGCGGGTATCGTAAAACGGACACCCACCGCTACCCAGCACACCGTAAAATGAGTTCATCAAAATTTTAATGGCCTGCGAGCGTGGTTTATCCTGCTGCTGTTTTGCTTCATCACGCTGCTGCCACAGACTGGTAATTATGTCGGGTAAAAAGTGCTTATCGCGGCTAAACAAGGCGCCCTTAAAACCGGGGATAGCATGTGTTGGTTGTTTTAAACCTTCTACCAGACCCAGTGGATCAATCTTAAAGGTACGAATAATAGACGGATACAGGCTTTTAAAGTCCAGCACCAGGACATTGCGATAAAGACCCGGTTTTGAACTCATCACATAGCCTCCCGGGCTGGCCAGGCCGCCATCGTTCGGCCTGTTTGGGGAGATATACCCGGCGCGATGCAGCCTGGGAAGATAGAGATTAATAAACGATGCAACCGAACCGCCTGGGCGACCAAGTCTCAAACCGGTCAGCTCACTGCGCAGCATAAGAAAATCGGTAAGTCTTACCTTATCGGCAATATCATTGACTAACACGCAATCCTGGTAGTTGTATGCCGCCAGTGCGCGCTTGTCGTGGTGAAACAAGTGCTTTATTGCGCTCAGTTTGTCAGGTTCGTCAATAAGCTTATTTTTACCGAGGAGGTGGTTAGCGACATTATCCAGGGCAAAAGAATCAAATTGAAAAGTCATGCTCTTGAGCCCTTCAATACCGTCTATTACGGCTCTCCCTGGTACTTCAACTATCGCCCGGTTGTCGTCAAACACCCTGATCTCCACGGCAGCATGCTGACGCCCGAGACTGAGCTTAATACCACATCGTTTGGCGGCATCTGCCAGCACGGGTAGATCAAACTGTTTAACATTCCAGCCCAGCAGAATGTCGGGGTCGTGATGCTGAACTAACTGCATAAACGCCGCTAACAGGGCCTTTTCGTTGTCACACCATGTAATACTAAATGGCTGTGCGGCATCCTCGTCAGCTAACGCTCCTGGCGTTGAGTTGCTGTTGTCGCCAATCATTAATACGTTATTGAGTACGGGTGAGGCAATCCCAATTGAAAACAACTCGCCCTTTTCATTACACTCAATATCAAAAGAAAACGTCAGTAACCGGGTACGAAAATCAGCTGGCTTGAGGCGCGCGTTGTTAATGGTTTGACCATCCGCGCCGGGCTGCCCCCTGTAAGTGACACCACTGGTAATAAAGCGCTCCATAAAAAAGCGTTCAGTGGTTTTTATATCCGCTTCGTAAAGTGTAATAGCGTGCTCGGCGCACAATCTTCTAAGTCTGTACAGGAGTTTATCCTGCTGTAACTTGACCACGCTGACCGCTTCGTGGGTAAAAGTGGTAAGCGACAAGGGAGTAACTGACGCTGTAATCCCCTGCTCTTTGCACAGACGTTTCAGTGCAGCGGTCTCTTGCTGGCTAACAAAACAGATGGCTGGCTCTGGTGGCGTAAGCAGGCGTTTGGGGCCGTCTGCACCAGCTAACCATATCTCTATTTGCTGGGCTGAACCTCGGGGAATCATCCTGGCGGTTAACACCATGCCGTGTCCGGCTACAGTCTTTGTCATGATTTCACGGCAACCATTTATTTAATACAGGGTGGCGGCGACAACGTAGGAGTAATGGTATAGTGCACGCTCAATTGAATCGTAAAGTAGGTCGAATGATAACGCCAAGTAGCCACCCGATACCAGCGCCGGGCGAACTTTGTGAAGTCGCCAGTGGTATCTATTGGCTGCGGATGCCGCTGCCTTTTGCGCTGGATCATATTAATCTTTATGTACTTGAAGATGAAAAGGGGCTGTATCTGCTCGACACCGGAGTGCAGAGCTCCCGCAGTAAAGCGGTATGGCTGCATTGTCTGGCTGCACTGCATAAACCGGTGGTAGGTGTCATAGTGACCCACATGCATCCTGATCATTGTGGCTTAGCGGGGTGGTTATGCACAGAGTTCAAGGTGCCGCTGTGGATGAGTGCCCTGGAATATTACGCCGCCAATACCACCTTTGCGCCCAACCCGGATGCTGATACTTCGGTAGAAATGGACTACTTTATTCAGGCCGGTCTCACACCTGAACATGCACAGCAATATGTCAGTGACCGTTCTGAGTATACTCAGGCTGTGGCCCCTTTGCCGCTGGCTTATCACCGGCTTATACAGGATGATACCTTATCGATCGGTGGACGCGACTGGCAGGTACTCACGTTTGGTGGACACTCGCCCGAACATGTTTGTTTATACTGCGCCGCCGACCAGCTCCTGATTGGCGGAGATCAAGTCTTACCGTATATTTCACCCAATATAGGCGTTTACAGCCGCGAGCCCGACGCCAACCCTTTGGTTGACTATTTTGCCAGTCTGGATACGCTGGCTAAGCTTCCTGATGAGACCCTGGTATTACCCTCCCACAATGTGCCCTATAAGGGGCTGGGCTTTCGTTGTCAGGCGTTACATGAGCATCATAACGCCATGCTCAACCAGTTGACCGAATTTTGTCAGGCGCCACGAACGTTGCTCCAGTGCATGCCCGAGTTGTATGCCCGTGAACTCAGCGGTCAACTGTTGTTTTTTGCCCTGGCTGAAGGGCTCGCTCACCTGAATTATTTATACTACAACGGCTCTATGGCGCGGCAAAAAGATGCGGACGGTTGCTATCGTTATCACACCATCGGCCAACAGGACACGCCGGGCGGCGCTGAATAGTCAGCATTTATGACTGCTCTGCCTGCATGCGTTCAATAGTAGTCAACAGTAACTTGTCGTTCAGCGACTTCGCTTGTTGCCAGTTAATTTTTGCCCACCGCAGTGCCTGTGCCGGACGCTGCGCTATCTGCCAGTAGTACTGGGCCATTTCTGCAGCGTGAGTGGTTTCTTCATGTTGCTCACGGGTGTCAACGCGTTGGGTCATTTTGGCTACCCAGCGCTCGGCATCGCCGGCTTGCAGCTCCGCAAGAGCCAGGTAAAGCAACATGCTGTCGTTTGGAACAGGGTTGAACGCAACATAAGGCGCCAGTTCATTTAAAATATCCTGTCCTTCCCCTACTGCCAGCTTGGCCTTCGACCAGGCAACCCAGCTACTCACCGGCCAGTCACTGAAAGGTTGTGCTTCAAGATGACTGATGGCCTGGCGAGGTTGATCATTGTATAGCGCCATATCGGCCAATACCTCATTCACCCATACTTTTACGGCGCTTGAGTCAGCTGCGAATTGCCCGGTTATTTTGAGCAGTTGGTTATAGTAACGGGGCGAGGGAGCCAGCTGCATTTTTGCTTCCAGCACGCAGGTGCCGATGACCACCGAAGACACCTTACCAAATAATTTTAAGCACTGTTTGACGGCAAGCTCAGGCTGGCCCTGATTTAAGGCTACATTGGCTTTGAGCAACAATGCATTGGCTGAAATCGGCGATTGGCTTAGTAATATATCTAACTGTTGGTTGGCACCATCAAAGTCATGTTCATGTTGTAATAAGCGGGCATAAGCCAGGCGTTCGCGGGGCGTCATAGTGCCATTTACTGCCACCTCAACCAGCGTGCTCATGATGGGTGGTAACACCCGTTCATCAAATTCCGGACGCGTGCTTTCGTTTATCCAGTATTCTATTTTTTCAATTGACATGTTGGTCACAGTGACGCGTTCATTATTGAAATGGCCGCTGTGAGCTTGCGCTGGTTTGATCAGTATAAGCACCGCGCCAATAAAGGTTATTAATGCTGCGGTGAGTAATCCGGTCAGTGTCAGTTTAATTTGGAAGGTACGTTTCATTGTCGTCACTCCTAAGGGTCTGTTGATGTTTGGTGTACAAATTTGGGTCTAAATGAAAGCGTTTTAATCGCGAAACAGTCCTGCCGACCTAGTGGTTCTAAGTCAAAGGGCTGTGACAAAGAGTAAAATGCTTTCATGACGACCCCTTCGGGCAGCGCCCGGTAACCGGCTAGTGTGGGCCACTTATACTGCGTTGACTGTTTTTGATTTAGACTCACTAGACCTGCAAACAGTTATCTGGTCTAAATGGCCCACACTTGCCAGCTATGGACCGCTGCCAAAATGCACAGCAAACGTCAATAGACCCTAGCAGCCGTCCCTGGCTTGTTGTTTTAGTCTACGAGTAAGTCATCGAATTCAGCAGGATTGGTCGCATCCTGAACATAAATCCGGCCGTTCAGCTTGATAGGTTCAGCAGTGGGAGCCTGACTAAAGGCGTCACGAATAGCCGCGGTTACCGAAACCTCCAGCGCCTCAATAGTAATGCTTACACTGCCGGTGACCGCATGCGCCTGCCCGTCAGAGACCGTAAAGGTAAAGCTATCGGTTCCCGTGATCTCGTCGAAAGGCGTATAAGTGAAATCGCCATTGGCACTCACTGTTACTGCGCCTAACTCCGGCTCGGCAGAAAGGGCGAAGGTCAGACCATCACCGTCTGCATCCGTGGCAGAGAGACTTTCTACGATCGGCGTTTCGGTTTGTGTGGTGAGCATCAAATCAGAAGCCACCGGCGCCCTGTTGATGTCTTGGTAGTCGTCTTTGCTATCACTGTCCAAACAGCCGGCTAACACCAGACTGGATGCACATAATGTGAGTATTTTACGCATAATATATCTCCTTACTCAGAGCCTGGCAGAGGCGTGGCAAGATAAGGGAAGCTGGTGTTGATCATCGACGCATCAAGCGGCGCGCCGTCGGTAAACGGAACATTGCCGACACTGGCATCGCTTTGTTCACACAGTCCCAGATTGGTTTCCACGCCATTCACCGGAATGGGATAGCACAAGCGACCCATCACAACACGCAGGGCGATGTCGACCACGTCATCGCCGGGGCGGCGACCGTTGGGAAAGCCGGCTAAATCGTCACCAGCAACGCCAGCCCAGGACTGCTCTGCGGCAGGCGTGGCGGCAATCGCCGTATTTAAGCGCAGCATTTCTGATGGTGTAACGGTAGCAAGTTGGTTAACACCTTCGAAACCGGTTAGAAAAGCGGTAACTAAATCCATGCGGGGAAAGTTAGTGGGTGCCAGGGTTTCAATGTTGGCTCCCAGTGTTGAATTCACTGCATCGCGGAACAAAATGTTAAGTAATTCCGGTAAGGCCGGGTGGGTCACGTAGTCAGCAAACTGACCATCTTGCGATGGGTGCGACGTTGAGAACTTGTCTTTATCGCCAATACCGATGACCAGTTCATTGACCAGCGGGTTACCTAAACGAGACACCTGTGTCATGGCGCCAGCCTGTACGTCGGGTTTAGCAAAGGTGGCATTGGGGTTTAAAATACGGGCCTGTGGCAGACTCGCAGTTGTCCATGCGCCGATGGTGCCATTGCCATCGCCGGTAATACAGTTGGCGGGGACTTCCAGGGCAATACTGGTGACATTTTTATCTGCCAGGTCGTCGTTGCTGGTGTCCTGGGTAATACCGCCCGGGAAACCGGCACCATCACCTGCACCCGGCGCGCTATCGCCCTCTACCGGCACATAATTAACCAGGTCAAATGTCTTACCCAAATTAACCACGAAGGGGTCTTTACGTTGGCCAACAAACACACGGGCCGGCATATCACAACCGGGCAGCATCACGTCATACACAAACTGATCGGCATAACGTTGGTATTCTGCTTCGCTGGTAAAGGTTTTATTGCCGATGTAATCAAGCGGCTTGGCAAAATCTGACCCTCCCATGGCGGTTAACTCAGTGCGCGCTCCGCTACGCATACTGCCCTCGACGAGCATCACTGAGTAGCTTTCCGAAAAGTTAACAGCGCTGCGGTCTTCTGCACTCACCGGGCCAATGTTTTTTAATGGCACTTTAACGGAGCGCTTATCGCCATCGGGGCCAATACTTAAGGCTACTCCCTGATTGTCGGCGGCCAGCATTGCGTTAAAGTTAAGCGCAAAGCTGATGTCTTCCATGGCATCACCGTCATTGTCGATATGAATGGCATATTCGGCATCGGGGTCCATGGCAAAGTAGTTAGGACCGCCGTAGGCATCCTGTAGCGGGATATAGTTTGCAATCAGGGTGACATAACCTTCGCGGCCACTTTCGTAACTGTTAAAGGCGTAAAAGTCGGTACTGTCCAGAGCCGGTGCGCGAGCGATATTTGGGGCTTCGCGGTGGCTGGATGCATACACGGCAGGTGCTGCCAGAGCAGCACTAATGACGGTTGAGAGTATTAATCGTTGCATAATGTTACCTGTTTGTCGTTGAGTTGTTACTAAACCAAACGCGCAGGGTAGTCAGGTGGATGCAACAAAATTTAAAAAAATAAATAAAAGTTGTTTTTGAATTGAATTAACTCAAATGAAGTGGCCCTAAAAAGCAGGTAGGGCCTGCAATGGCAGGCCCGTGTCGGGTTTAAATTAAGGACGCTATGTTACGTCACTAAACGGCACTGATGGGGGCAATGTAGAGTATTTCGGTGGGGGAACCGTCAGGTGAGCCGCCGTTAGGTTCAAGGCTTACCGCCAATGCCGCAATATCGCTTAGGTTAAACCAGCCCGGTCGGTTAAGCGCAAGTTGTCCACCTTCCGGTAGCAAACCTAATGAAATCGGCGCGCTGCCATCGGCGGGCACCATCCACAGCTCAAAGTCTTTGTCAGTGCGGGCAGTTAAGTTCGCGGTTGAGCGCACCGCCAGTGACGACTGACTGATCTCAATGAGCCACAATGGTCTGGCTTCGTCATCGGCAACCACGGCTATGTCGGTGACCGGTGTCACTTCAGGCGCAGTGCCTGGCATCATCACGACAGCAATCACTATTGCCGCTGCAGTTGCCAGGCCCGCAATGGCTTGCCATAGCACCGGGCGCGGCGTTGGTGATGTACCAATAGGCACCACATTATCCTGCTGTTCAGCGCTCAAACCCAGTTTTTGTTCAATGGCTTGCCATACTCGCACCGGCGGTTCAACCGGCGGTATTTGTTGCCCCAGGCCGTTTAAATACTGCTCCCATAACCAGGTTGTTTCGGTAATAAGCTGGCTTTGCATCATCAGTTGTTGATAGCGTCGGCGGGCGCCACCGCGTAATGTGCCCAGCACATATTCGGCCGCCAGTGCATTGCGTAAACTTTCTTTTCTGTAATTCATACCGATAAGCACCTTTGCAGGCTCTGCAGGCCGCGTCTGATCCAGCTTTTAATGGTGCCCAAAGGAGACGCCAGGTGCGTAACCACTTCCTGATGGGAGAGGCCATTAAAGTAGGCAAGATGGATGGCCTGACGCTGATGGTTGTCGAGCTCCTCCATGCACTCACCAAGCTTTGGGTGATCAAGCTCTGCCCCTGGCGTGTTGTCGTAACCACCGAGGTGGTCAGGATTGTCTTCACTCAACGAAGACTCTTTCCGGACTTTGTTATGGCGCAGTAAATCCAGCGCCCGATAGCGGGCGATACTAATAAGCCAGGTTAATACGGTGCCTTTACCAAGCTGGTAACTGCCCGCGTTGTGCCATACCCTGATATAGGCTTCCTGGGTTGCCTCCTCGGCCAGTGCCTGGTTTTGCAGCATTTTTAACACCACGGCGTAAACCTGCGAACTGGTTATCTTATACAGTTGCGCAAAGTCTTTTTTGCTGCCCTGGGCGGTAGCACACAATAGCGGTAATAACGTTTCCTGTTCCATCATATCCTCAGTCAATTAGTCATAACTGTCGTTATAACGATTCAGTTTGTGCATTGGATGCAGTGCTGGTTGTTTTTTGTTGTGTATCGTTGTCTTGCAGTTGTGGAAGGTACACTTCCATGACGGTCCCCTTGCCCGGCCGGCTGTTAACCCGTAACTTCCCTTTGTGACGTTCGATCACGCTGTACACCACCGACAGACCAAGTCCTTGCCCTTTACCCTCCGCACGCGTGGAGAAGAAAGGCTCAAAAATTCGTGGTAAGTCAGACTCGTTAATACCACAGCCCGTATCGACAATCTTGATCACGATAGCGCTGTCGGCGTGTTTAATGTCGATGAGCACCAGTCCTGTGTCCGTGATTGATTGCGCGGCGTTTATCACCAGGTTTGTCAGTGCTTGTTTGATACTGGCCGACTCACAATACCAGCGCAGGTTATCTGGCGTGCAGGTGGCTTTAAACCGGGCATGCTTAAACTGGGTGGAAACGAGTTTTATCAGCTGCTCTACGGTTTCATTTAAGTTCAGGTGGCCCCAGGCATGTTGTGGTTCCTGAGCAAAAGTGCGTAAGGTCGAGACGATGTCTTTGACCCGTTCAAGGCCGTCTTTTGACTCCTGAATGAGAGGCTCAATGTCTTCCTCAACTAACTCAAGATGACGGGCGGCAAAAAGTGCTGTGACATCGTCCAGGCAGTCCGGTGCCTTTGCGGCAATAAGCTGTTCACAATCATGGCAGGCCTCCAGCAGGTTGCGTCCGTACTGCTCCAGCGTATTGAGGTTAGCCGTAATAAAACCCATCGGATTATTGATTTCGTGGGCAATACCGGCAGCGAGCTGGCCCGTCGAGGCGAGCTTTTCAGCCTGGATCAGTTGTGACTGCGCCCGGTCGAGCTTGCGAATAAGTTTGCGCTGCGCTTCGTGTTCAGCTTTGAGTTCGTCGGCCAGTGCTGCCTGCGCTTTAAAGTAGCTCGCCTGGGCAGTGACATCCTGAATTAAAATGCAGCCAAAAAGCTCCCCGGATGCCTGATCTTTGTGCGGCACAATCTCCATATTCTGCACCATTTGTGTTTCTTCATCGGTGATGGGGCGACTGCTCTTAAACGGGAATATATGCGGGCGTTGTTCCCAATAACTAAAGCTGGGGTGTTTTAGCACAAATACCGATTTTAAGCGTCGTTTTAAGAACCGGATCTGTTCAGGAAAAACCTCAGCCAGGGGTTTGCCGATGGCTGCATCAGCCGTGTCTGGCGGCATACGGTCAATAAAAAACGCGTTTAAGTAGGTGATTTCGTAGGCCTGGTTGACTAAACAAATACCCACCGGAAGCTTGTCTAACAATGGGTTGTTCATCACTGTTAACCTAATAGTTTGTCGATGGTTGCTGTAAGCCGGGACAGCGAACTATCGTCAAGACAAAACACCACTCGCATGTTGAATGAGGTGTCGTGAATATCAAACTGCACCTCCATAATCAGACTGTGCTGCCAGCTAAATTTCGAAAAATCATTTAATTGTGGTTCGAATAACGTTGGCATTTGTAGGTTGGTTGTTAGTGCAAGTTGCTCTGACAAACCCGCTAAACACGCGCCGGCAAGAATATTTGAGAGCTCCAGAATCGTTTCTTTTACTTCGGCTTCTGACAGTGGTTGCTCATATTCGAGTAGTTCAGCGACTTCGGCCAGTCCGTGTTCGGTAAGCACCGACATGACTTCGCCATGGATATCGCCAAGGAAAGACTGCCGGGTATAATGAGCTTGTTGGTTGTGCCTGACCAAATCGTACAGTCCGGACGGCGTAACGGCGGTAATGTTAGGTATGGAAATGCCAATTTTTGTTTCGATCAAATGAGCGAGGCTGTTGGCGGCCTGGCCCATCGAAATATTCATCAGTTCTTGTAATGCATCCTGTTGATCTTCTGACAGGGTCATTATTGAACTCATAGGTAACCCAGTTCAAATAAAGTCATCGCTAATTCTTCCTGATCAAGCGGTTTACGTAAAAACCGCTTTGCCCCTAAGGACATCACAATGCGTTGTTTTTCAGGCTGGAAGTCGGCGCTGATAACAATGACGTCCGGGGCCGTCGGTTGCTCTGATAAATACTCCAATACCCCAACACCGTCTATTTCGGGCATGGTTAAGTCCAACAGGAGCAACTGAATGCCAGCATCGCCGAGTAACGCGATGGCTTCTTTACCGTTGCTTGCTTCTAAGACTGTCACGTCGAGCTCTGGTGGGATTGCTCGCACCACACTGCGTCTGGAGAGCTTTGAATCATCGGCTACCAGTACTGTTAAACTCATATATAACTCCGACTTCCGTATTAGTTTAAGTATTTGCTATTTTTGCGATCCTGCAAGTTTGCGGGGGCATTTCTTTAGTGCATAAAATGAATCTAAGCCGTTGTATGCATAGCAGAACATTTCGCATCAGCGACTATGTTATGGGTTAAGCGCAAGAAATTAACCAGAAATGACCACGCGTGGCTTATGCCCGGCAATACATAGGTATAGTTTTGAAGTGAAAAATAATAAAACAAAGGCTGATGAACATGACGATGCCGCAGACACTGTTACCTTGCCTGCGGCAGCGGATACCGCGCGGTGGCTTTAGCGATAGGCCCGAATAAACGCGGCCAGCTTATTGCCATTGATGAGTTTAAAGTTTTGTGGCGCTGAGGGCAGCACGTTGCGACCATCCTGAACCACCATCAAGCCGGCCGGATAGGTATCGCCCATTGGCATTGAGGTGACCTCCAGCCCATCGGTTTCTGATACACCATCAATAGCCGCTTGCCGGTTCAGGCCAATCTTAAACGTACCCAGCAGACGATTGTGGTTATCCAGTGCGTACACCGCGAAACGATTATTGCCCTGACTGGAAGCTACCAGATAACGCTGATTGTCGAGTTCATAAATACCCATTCCTTCAATGTCGGGCGCAACGTCACCGCCAACTTGCGCAATTAACTGCGGTGCCACACCTGGCGCGGTTAAGTCTTTGCGCCAGATACCACGGGCCTCTTCGCCCATATAAATCTCGTTTTTATTGTCATCAACAACGCAGCCCTCGGGCTGACTGGGCAAACTAAATTCATCCACCAGTTCAGCGCTTGGTGTGTTGCGATCAAAGCTCAGAACATAACGCTGGTAGCGCCCGTCCGTGTCATTAATGAACACATTGAGCTGCTTATCGATGATGCCGGTGCATAACCCATAGACATCGTTCAGTGTCGTAGGTAACTCTGCGATATGGCTGAGTTTGCCCGAATTCGCAATACTAAATACCGACAGCGTTTGTGATGAACGGTTACTCGCCACGGCAATATCCTGTTTGCCCTGCGCAGTACTAAGTTGATAGCGCACATCTACATTGTTGACCCGCCCCACGGGCAGTGACTGCTGCAGCTGACCATCCAGAGAATACACATTCAGGCCGAACTTTTTATCGGTGCCTAAAACTAAACTGGCTTCAGGTGCATCATGGTTTACCCAAATTGCCGGGTCGTCGGCGGCATCGCCGTAGCGGTTGACCGGCGTGGTTTGCACATCGGCGGTGATGGTGTCAATGCGGGGCAATGCTGCCGTGGGCTGCGGCGACGGTGTGTTCTCTGAACCAGATGCCAGCCGGGCAGTTAAAAGTTGTCCTGCGGCCTCGTCAAATACACCCAGGTAAATATAAGCGTTATTCGCTGCAACTCTGACTGATTTGAGTTCGGCTTGCTTTGCCATCGGCCAGTCTGTGTGAGCATACTGATTCAGGTCAGTGGTTCGTTGGCGGATTACCGGCTCATCGGTGGCAACGGTAAAGTAATGGCCAGCACTGAGTGCCGCGACAGACTCAATTTCTGGCGCGCTGGCATAGTAATCCAGTGTGCGGGTATTTTCGCCTTCGGGATCTGCGCTGTAGTGCCATATTCCCACTTCTTCCTCAGCGATCAATAAGGTTTGATTAGCGTCGATAACAGCACACGACGAGATGTTCGGGCCCACCATAAACTGGCGTACGGGTAACAATTGCCAGCGATTTTCTGTGTCGCTGACAAGATATTGTGACATCAACCCTCTGGCGTCAGAACTAAACACATACAGCGCGTCCTGTTGTTGGCTCAGACATACCGATTCACGATCAGCAATGTCGGAGGGCACACTCAATACCGTGTTGAACTCGCCAGTGTGGGGGGTGAGTGTCACCACATGAAGCGCCGAGGTATTGTTATCGATAGCGGCAATCATACTAAGCCCGCTGGCATGGCTAAGTACCCGCATGTCGGCCTGAGCAATATGACCTGGCAGCTGGCTTATCGCATTTCCCCCGGCATTCAGCCAATGCAGGCCGGTGCTTTCACTGGTGATAAGCCAACCCTGTAGTGCATTGTTAACTACCAGCGGCTGAATGCTCTCACCTGCTGTGCTAATCGGAGTTAACTGCGTAGTGTCTGCAGGCGCGGAGACGGGCGCACTCGCGGAGCAGGCCAGCATATTCAGACCGGCGATCAGTATTAGCGTGACTTTCATTGGATTCATGCTCACGGCTCCTGTGTTGTGGCGATGATGTACTGATATAACACCTCGCCTTGTTCATTAATAAACTCAAGGGCTATCTGCCGGGTATTGACCCGCACCAGTGCAAAGCCTGCTGAAGACTGAGCAAAGCGGGTAAACTCCCTTATTGCAGTAGCACGAACTTCGGAACCACCGCCTGATACAAAGTGCTCTACAGTGCGCGCTGCGGGCTGGTTGTGTTGTAAGTCATGTTCGTGGCCGGCAATGTATGCGTCAACATGATATTGCTCCAGGATGGGTTCGATCACACTGCGCACCGCGGCGTTTTTGCCAAAGCGTTTTCCGCTCGAGTAAAGAGGATGGTGACCAATGACAATGGTCCAGTCGGCGTCCTGATTGGTCTCAAGCGTACGTTTAAACCAGGTTAATTGCGCGTTTGCATCCTGCGCCTGGGTTTCACGGTACTTTTCTTCGTGCTGGTAGTCAGGGTTTAGCGGGCTGGTGTCGATAAACACCAGGTGCAAACTGGCACCGTCCGGGATGGTAATTCGCTTATCAAAATACTGCGCCGGCATATTCCAGCGCCGGCTGATGTTGCTGTAGTCAATTTGTGCCTGCCAGTTACCGCGGTAGTCATGGTTGCCCAGTACCACATACCAATCCAAAAACAGATGGGGGCCGTGGTATACCGACTCGAAGGAACTCTGCCAGTAAGGATCGTTTACCGAGGCAACGCCATTATCGTAAAAATTATCACCGGTTGAGATGATGGCTTCAGCGTCGAACTGATAAGCCGCAATGTCCATCCATTTGGCCACGTCACGCTGGGCGAAGTGGCCGTTCCGGCCCCAGTCACCGACGACCAGAAACGTCCAGTCATTATCATTGGTGGGGAGTTCAGACGCTATGCTGTGTTTAGCATAATATGCATCGTCGTAAGTTTCTGTATTGGCGTTTACGGTACTGGAAATAAGTAGCGCTAACGCCAGAATAAATTTCATGTTCATTATAAGCCTTAAATTGGCGGGCAGTTTTGCCGCCCGCCGGATAGTGCGTCTTGGTCTGATTGCCTGGCGTTACAGCTGCCAGTTAAAGCCGATCTCAAAGGTGCGTCCGTACTCTTCGTACTGGGCATTTTGATTGCGCCGGTCAAAGTAGTGGTAGTAGGGCTCATCGTTAATATTGATGGCGTTGAAGTACACGGTGAAATCATTGCTGATGTAGTATTTGCCCATAAAGTCGAACTGCTGGTGGGCGTCTTCCATACGCAGCATGTCACCGTCGATCTCCTCCAGGTTCTTGCTCTTGTAGGTCATAGCCAGGCGCAGACTCCAGGCGTTATCTTCGTAACCTACTGCAAGATTACCCACCGTATCGGATTGATTGGGTAAGCTGGTTTGGTATTCCTCACCGTCTAGCAGGGTGGTGGCTTCTGAGTCGGAGAAAGTACCATTGGCTGACAATAACAGGCCGTTTTCGAAGGTTTTAACCCACGACAGCTCAAGCCCTGTGAGGTCGGCAGTTTCGCCGTTTAAAGGTTGAATAACTTCATCAAAACCTTCCCAGCCTGCGGTGCCGGCTACATCAGCGTAAATCACAAAATTATCGATTTGCTTATAAAATAAGCCCGCGGAAATGACCCCAACCTGGCCCGGGTAATACTCTACGGATAAGTCGAAGTTATCCGACTCGTAAGAGAGTAACTCAGGATTACCCACCTCGGCTTCACGCTCGGTGACAAATTGACCGTCGTCTTCTTCGGTTTTACTTTCAATAATCTGAAATGCAGCCGATTGCTCAAAGCCGGGGCGTGAAAGGGTTTGTGTATAGGCAGCGCGCACAATGAGCTTATCGGAGACATTGTATTTCACGTTCACACTGGGCAACAGGTAGTCATAACTGCGTTGTGACGACCAGGCGGTATTGACCACCTCTTCGATGTCGTTTTGTTCATCTTCGACTAGTTCCACACGCATGCCGCTGGTATCAAAATCGGTTTTTTCATAGCGGACACCCGCCACAATGTGCAGTTTGTCGATGTCGAAGGTGCCCATTAAGTAGGCAGCAAAGATATCTTCATTGGTTTGGTAAGATGCTCCATTTGACTCTAACTCAGAATCGAGTTCAGCCAGTTCCAGTGCTGCAGCGTTTTGGTTGTAATAGTCACGCATGCCCGCACGGTGTAACCCCGGCCCAAAATTACCAATGCCGTAATCGACCTCATTGGTTGCAAACTGGCTCGGGTCGAGATCATCAAAGTCGCCGTCATAGATAAAAATATTGCTGTCGACTGATTTAGTACGACTCCGATACTTAACCCCGGTTTTCAGCTCGCTCAAATAGGGCGACTCAGCAAAAGACTTACTGAGGTTGGCCTTAATGCTATTTTCCGTATCTTCAGCGTAGTTGTCTTCAAAGCTGATTTCGTCAACTTCGTAATTGCTAAAATCATTAACTGAGTCAGCGTAAGTAACGGTAGGAATACGGCGCTGCATATCACCTACTATGCTGCTATCTTCGGCAACGAAGGTGTAATACAGGGCGTCGGGCTCGCTTTCGTCGGATTTCGCATAGCCGACCTGATAATCGAGCAGCCACTCGCCGCGCATGTGTTCAGCGCCGGCCGCCAAGGTGAGAATAGACTGTTCCTCAAAGCGATCCTTGGACTCGCGTTCAACTTCTGAGTCTTCACCATCGAGCACAAAAATATTGGCCTGACGGTACTCGTCGTCAGAAAACGCGCTGTAAAGGGTGCGTAAATAATACTGGTTATTAAAATCCGGGCGGTAATCAAGGTTAACGGCGGCACCAAGGCGTTCCCGGGTGATAGTGTATTGCCGTTGCTCAATTTCATCATCCGCGTTTGACTCAATATTATCAGAGCCAAAACTGCGCTCAAAGTACGACAATGCCGCGGCAATACCAAAGCTGTCATTCCAGGTGTTGGTGTAGGTACCCGAAAGCTTGGGGCTTAGCTCATCGCGCAGTTGGTTGTGACTTAACTGACCGCTCAGAGTGGCCGTTTGGCCCTTGCGGTCGAAGGCGCTGACACTTTTTACTTCTATTGAGCCGCCGATGGCATCGGCGTCCATGTCAGAGGTAACCGACTTAGATACTTCGAGCGTCTGAATCAGCTCTGAGGGAATAACATCCAGCGCTACGGAGCGCACACCGCCCTCGGGAGACGGCACATTTAAGCCGTTAATGGTAACGTTGTTGAGGTTCGGATCGATGCCGCGAATACCCACAAAGCGGCCTTCACCCTGGTCGCGCTCAATAGATAAACCAGGCAGGCGCTGCAAAGACTCGGCGGCGTTTTGATCGGGAAACTGACCAATTGCGTCGGCCGATACAATCGACTTGATATTGTCCGCCATTCGCTGCTGGTTGATGGCACTGGCCTGACCGCTTCGCTGCCCGCGCACCATGACCTCTTCAAGGGATTCGCTGGCGGCTTCGATAGTGATCACCGGTGTCAGGTTTTCGCCTGCCGACAAGCTGACCTGACGGGTAACCGGCGCAGCGCCAATATAGGTGACGACCAGCGTAAATTCACCCTCTGGAAGGTTAACAAAGCGGAACGTTCCGTCACGGCGGGAAAAGGTAACTTTATCCAGTTCAGTAATTTCGATTTTTGCGCCGGCAAAAACACGATTCCCGGCATCGTTGGTGAGCTGGCCTATTAACCCGGCGGAGTTTTCTGCGGCCGCCGCAACAGCAGTTACTGAGCAGCAGGCGGTACCGACAGCAAGTGCGAGACTGGTAAGGTGGTTTTTCATAGTGTTCTCTTAAGTAAAGTGAGTGTGCAACATGGCGGCTAAGGTAGAAAGCTAAAATGACAAATCGATGACGGTACAACGCGGCAGTGGCTAAATAATCAGCAAAAATGGCTCGTTTATATGCTTGAGAGAACTCGGTGAGCTAAAAAGACCCCCGGCTAAGTTATTGTTAAAAGGGAATAAAAGTTGAATGATCAGACGCTGCAAAGGGTAGCTATCATCACAATGTCATATTGCTGAGCCAGAATGACCTCTGTATACCCGTGCACGGATGATTACAGTGTTCGGGATGATTTACCCGCCAGGGGTTTTAGGAAATCGACATGAATTTTAGTTTATTAACCCGCCATCAGGGGTTGCTGGCCTTTGTGCTTAGCATTATTGGTAGTGCAATAGCACTGAGCGTTATTAATGGTGAACTCAAGCCGGTTGCTGACATTGAATGGCTGGATGTGGTAGGCGAGGGCAGCATTGGACTGTTAACACTGTGCTGGATACTGGTTGTCATGATCAGTCGTCCGCCCGGCAAGGTGACCGGCATGCTGGTGGCAGGGATAAGCCTGTTTAACTTCTCAACACTACTGGATGTGTTTGATGAATTTACCTATTACCCACCCAGCGCTGACTGGGTCAGTGTGGTAGAGCCCATCCCCGCTGCAATAGGCATGGTGGTCATGAGCTATGCGCTGTATTTATGGCATCAGGAACAGCTGGCGTTAAATCGTCAACTGCAGCGTCGCGAAATGTGGTACCGCGCGCATGATCAGATTGATGCCATTACACAACTGTACTGCGCGAATTACTGGCGTGCCCGTGCCACAGAACTGCAGGAGCAAAACGTGCAGACCAGTATTGTTGTTCTGGATATTAATGATTTTGCGCAATTTAATGTGCGCTATGGTCATGCCGAAGGCGACCGCTTTTTACGAGAAATATCGCAGCTGATTTTAATGAATTTACGCACTGTCGATTTAGCTTGTCGCTACGCGGGCGATCGTTTTGTGATTTTAATGCCGGAGATTAGCCAACGCGACGCAGCAGAGTTTGCCGCGCAGCTTGAGTGCAGCATTCGCAATGTGGCATTTAAAAGCGGCGGCCAGACAACGGCTATTTTTCATTCTGTGCGCAGTGTTTGCGGTGTGCTTGATCAGCAGTTATCCCTGACTGAGTTAATGACAGCGCTCAATCGCCAACTGGATCAAACTTCGCAGCAGCAGAGTGCTGCCTGATGCCGCACACGCAGTTGCTGACTCGTACCGACAAAGCCCTGCCAGCCCGGCAACTGGCTAATGCTTTGGTGCAGGTCGCTGTAGCCCGCGGCGCCGATGAGCAAAAGCTGCTCCGCGGTACGGGTATATTTAGTGAAGACTTACTTACGTCAAGAGCTATAAGTGCAGAGCAGTTTATGAAACTTGTCGGGAACGCGCAGAAGCAATACTCCGGTGATGATCTGGCGTTTCAGTTTGGTCATTATCTGGTGTCGGCTTTTGTTAATGATGCGCTTCCGTACTTTACCCATACTGCACATTTTGCCGAGTGTGTGCGGGCAATACCGGTATTTCAAACCCGCATTTGCCCGTTCTTATCTGCCCACCGGTACGATTACAACGACGAAGTATTTTTAGTGTTACAGGATGCAATGGGATGCGCAAAGCAATTTGTTTTTATGGCGGAGGCTTTTTGCGCCGCATTAATGGTATTAGCGCGTCATTGCACCGGTAAGCGTTTGCCTTTTTCCTTTGATTTTCCTTACCGGCGACCTCGCCATATACAGGAATATGAAGAAGGACTGGGTTTCAGACTGCGCTTTGAGCAGCCCTTTTTTACCGTGCGTATCAACCGCCAGGCTTTGCTTACCCCCTGCCTGCAAGCCAACCAGGCCTTTAAGCAATTTGCCCTGCGCCGTTATTTAGAGCAGCGGCAATTTCGCCGCACACTGTTAGATACGGTGCGCTTTCGGTTGCGCTATCAGGCGGTCGCCACCTTACCAGCAATGGCGAAACAACTGGGGTTAAGTCCGGCAACGCTAAAACGTAAGCTGGCAGAGCATGACACCACTTTTAGCCTTTTGCATGACGATGTTCGTCGTCAGCAGGCCATTTTTTATTTACAGGTGCAAAAGTTGAATAACGAGCAGAGTGCACTGAAGATGGCGTTTAGTGATATCACCAACTTTCGTCGTGCGGTAAAGCGGTGGACCGGCTCGACACCAAGTCAGTTGCGCGAAGTATAAAAAAGCCATCAAACAATGATGGCTTGTGGAGACGATCAGTGAGCCGACAGGCTGTTATTGATAGTCAGGTATCACCTCGAGTCTGGCTACCCCGGAGTTGATTGCGGCTTCGGCGACAGCCCGTGCGATGCGCGCGCAGAGACGCGGATCCATTGGCTTTGGTATAATGTAATCTTTGCCAAAGCTGAGGCTCTCTGCATTGCTGGCGGCCAGCACCGACTCAGGCACAGGCTCTTTGGATACCGCGCGCAGGGCCTCGACGGCGGCCACTTTCATCTCATCATTAATTGCCGTGGCGCGAACATCCAGTGCACCGCGGAAAATAAACGGAAAACACAGTACGTTATTGACCTGATTGGGATAATCCGAACGACCGGTGGCCATAATAAGATCGGAGCGGGTAGCCAGTGCCACTTCGGGTTTGATTTCAGGATCCGGGTTAGAGCAGGCAAAGACAATTGGATTTGGCGCCATCAGCGAGAGGGCTTCGGGCGGCAGTAAGTCCGGGCCTGATACGCCAACAAAAATGTCAGCGCCGTCCATTACATCTTCCAGCGTGCGTTTGTCGGTATTATTGGCAAATAGCATTTTGTGCGGTGTTAAGTCGTCGCGCCGGGTATGAATGACGCCCTTACGGTCGAGCATGTAAATGCGCTCTCGCTGTGCTCCGCACTTGATCAGCAGTTCCATGCAGGCAACGGCCGCCGCGCCGGCGCCCATACACACTATTTTGGCATCGCCAATGTCCTTACCCTGAATTTCCAGTGCATTAAGCATACCTGCTGCGGTGACAATGGCGGTGCCGTGCTGATCATCATGAAAGACCGGTATTTTGCACCGTTTAATGAGTTCCTGTTCAATCTCAAAACACTCCGGTGCTTTGATATCCTCTAAATTAATGCCGCCAAAAGTATCGGCGATATTCGCAACGGTGTTAATAAACTCTTCAGTGGTACGGTGTTTCACTTCAATGTCGATGGAGTCAAGACCGGCAAAGCGCTTAAACAATAATGCTTTGCCTTCCATAACCGGTTTAGAGGCCAGCGGGCCTAAATTGCCCAGGCCAAGAATGGCTGTGCCGTTACTGATCACGGCAACCATGTTGCCTTTACCCGTGTAGGTGTAGGCGGCGTTGGGATCTTCGGCGATTTCTCTGCACGGTTCGGCAACACCAGGGCTATAAGCTAACGCAAGGTCGGTTACTGTCTCGGCAGGTTTGGAGAGTTCCACCCGAATTTTCCCGGGTGTTGGTTTGGCGTGATAATCGAGGGCACGTTGGCGAAAATCTGACATTTGTGTCTATCCTGTTATTCTATTTTGGTAAACCCGTATTAAGGTTATCGCGTCAGCCGTTAGGGGGGTATTAAACAAGCCCTATGTTGTTGTTATTATAGACTAACTGTATCAAAGAGGATGTCGTTTAACATGGCAGCCATAACATTGCATGAATGTCACCGGTTTGCCTGCTAGCACCCTTTTACTCATGATATATCACTAACATAACGCGATCGATGCCCGAACGCTACGGTGCAGAACAAATAATTCAAATTTTTGCTATTTATGGAAGTGCTAAAGGGTATTCGTTTGAATGATTATTGCGGACATAAAAAAAGCGCCGCAATGGCGCTTTTTCTTCAAGGCTTTTTCGTAAAGACGGGGGCTTACTTTTTGCCCAGTGCGCCAAAACGTTTCTTGAAGCGATCAACACGACCACCAGTATCAACATTACGTTGCTTACCAGTGTAGAAAGGGTGACATTCTGAACATACGTCCAGGTTGATGTCTTTGCCCAGTGTTGAACGAACTTTGATTGCGTTACCGCAAGAACAGTTAGCAGTAATTTCTTCGTATTTAGGGTGGATATCTTGTTTCATGGTTTACCTCAAAATAAGGCCGTATCGCTATCCAGCCCGAAGCTGAACACCATACGTTACTAATTTCACTACAAGCGATAAACCGCTTGCGTTTTTAAGAGCGGCGCATAGTAAAGGATGCCGAATAATCAATCAAGTATTTTCGTACATATTTGGCGTGCAGCAAGGCATTTGTGCTTTGTGTGAAGGCTTGTTTGGAAATTAACTGCGCCACGGTTTATGATGCCAGATTATTCGTTGTAACGTCGGGCTGTTGGGATGTAGTACAGTGCACTCCACTCAGTGCCTGCCGTTATTGAAACACCAAATTGTATCAGCCTGTTATACCATGCCCATAATTGATGTAGCCGTTCCAGTGCCTTTACGCCAGACGTTTAGCTATTCCAGCGAGCAGTTGGTGGCGGTGGGTGCGCGCGTAAAAGTGCCGTTTGGACGCCGTCAATTGGTGGGAGTGGTGGTTGCCAGTCGTGCAGAGCCAGAACACAGCTCAGAAAATGACACGCCGGTTAAACTCAAGGCCATCGCCGAAGTACTTGATAATTCGCCGCTGTTTAATACAACACTGATCGCGCTTGCCCAATGGTTGTCAGGGTATTATCACCATCCAATTGGTGAGGTGTGGGCGACCCTTATGCCGTCTAAACTGCGTAAAGGCGCGCTACTGAGTGACGCTCAACCGGGGTGGATGCTTAGCGAAGAGGGACATGACCCCAAGGCGATTGCCGGATTGCGAGGCAAAAAACAGCAACAATGCCTGGAACTGCTTAACCAGGGCCCGCTGGCCAGCGATGAAGTGAAAGCGCAATTTTCCGCAGCGGTGATAAAAGCACTAGAAGACAAAGGGCTAATTGAGGCCACCCTTATTACCCATCCTCCCGCAGGGGATTGGCAGCATTTTACTTTACAGCAAACACCGCCGACTGCGTCAACCGAACAAGGCGTGGCAATTGCGGCAATTAATCAGCAGCCAGGACAGTTTGTCCCCTATTTACTCGACGGGGTAACCGGTAGTGGTAAAACCGAAGTGTATTTGCAGGTGATTGAACCGGTATTACGCCAAGGCAGGCAGGTACTTATTTTGGTGCCGGAGATTGGTTTAACGCCGCAAACCGTAGGCCGCTTTGAACGTCGCTTCGGTATTGCCGTTGGCGTGCTGCATTCGCAAATGACCGACACCGCCCGTTTACAGGTATGGCAGCAGGCCCGTCGCGGTGATATTGGTATTATTATCGGCACTCGCTCAGCCATTTTTACGCCACTTAAATCGCCCGGCATGATCATTGTGGATGAAGAGCATGATGAATCATTTAAGCAGCAGGATGGCCTGCGCTATCATGCCCGCGACTTAGCGGTAAAACGTGCCCACAATGAACAGGTACCTCTTATACTTGGCAGCGCAACACCGTCGCTGGAAAGTTTAAACAATGCGCTAAATAAGCGTTATACCCATCTGACTCTGCAACATCGCGCAGGGGGAGCCAGTCATACTCAGCTCAAGGTGCTCGATTCTCGCGACCAGCCGTTACATGCCGGCATTGCCCAGGGACTGATTAGCATTATGCGTAGTCACCTGCAGCAGGGCAATCAGGTATTAGTGTTCTTAAATCGCCGCGGCTTTGCGCCGGCGGTGCTGTGCCACCACTGTGGTCAAAGTGTCGATTGTGCAAGCTGCGAGCGGCCATTTACTTATCATAAGTCGCAGGGGCGTTTGCAGTGTCACCATTGCGGAGCCAGCCGGCGCATGCCAACCCAATGTGGCAGTTGCCATAGCGCCGACCTGCAAACCAGTGGCATTGGTACCGAACAGTTAGAGCAGGGGCTGGGCAAGCTGTTTCCGGATATTGCGCAGGTGCGAATCGACAGCGACGCGGTGAAAGGCAAAGATAAACTGATCAATCGTCTCGATGAAATCAACGCGCGTAAGTATCAATTGTTGGTGGGAACGCAGATCCTGTCTAAAGGACACCACTTTCCCCATGTCACGCTGGTGGTGGTACTTGATTGTGACGGCGCTTTATTTTCGGCTGATTTTCGCGCCGCTGAAAAGCTGGCGCAACTGATTACCCAGTTAGCCGGCCGGGCCGGGCGCGCAAATAAACCCGGTGAAATGTGGCTGCAAACTGATAACCCGGGTCACCCATTGTTGCAGGATTTGATAAACAACGGGTTTAGTCATTTTGCCCGTCAGGCGCTGCAAGAGCGCAAGCTGGCGCAATTGCCGCCACTGAGTAGTCAGGCTGTGTTTCGCGGTGAAGCGAACGATGCGTCGCAGGTGATAAACTTTCTGCAACAGGTAAAGCAATGTTACGGCGTCAGTGCTGACGTTGCCCACGGCAGCTTTATAGGGCCCCTGCCGTGTTTGATTGAAAAGCGCCAGGGGCGGTTTCGGTTTATGTTGATTATGCAGTGTCAGCAGCGCGCCGCGCTCCACAGTTGGTTAAAGCATCATTTAAAAGACGTCGAGTCGTTGCCGCTGGCCGCCAAAGTGCGCTGGAGTCTGGATATCGACCCGGTTGATTTTAGTTAGCGCTCTGGTTTAAGCAATATTCAGGTTGAACAATAAATAGACCACTGTGCAGAATACGCAAATAACCCCAAGATTAAAGGCAGCATTTTTTTAGCAGAGAGGTTACACTGCCTGCATCGTTTACTGTCATTCACTCAGGGAAATCGAAACAGCATTATGTCACAACGCGATTACGTTTCTCGTGGGCGTGCGCCACAAAAGAAAAATACTAAAAAAGCAACGAAGAAAACTACCACTAAACGAGGTCGTCAGCAGCAAGAACCCGCCACAACTGTCCCCTGGTTAACCGTTGTTATCGTCGTAGCATTATTGCTTGGCTTTGCGTATTTTTTGTGGTCGATAAAAGATAACGCCGATCCGGACACGGCTCAGCCGCTAACGGTTGAACCTGCGCCAGCAAAAGATGAGCTGCCCGAATTACCCGAAGAAGAATGGGAATACATCAAAACGCTGCCTGGCTATGAGGTAGAAGTTGATGTGGCCGAACAGGTTAAATCAGATAAGCGTTATTTAATGCAATGTGCGTCGTTTAAAACCCGGGCACAGGCGGATGAGATGCGGGCAAAAATTGCTTTTCAGGGGCTTGAAGCGCAAATCCGCCGCAGTGATGGCGATAATGGCGAATGGTTCAGGGTTATTTTAGGTCCCTTCGATGCCAAGCGCGACGCTGAACGGGCCAAACACAGCTTAAGAAAAGTCAACATTAGTACCTGCCAAATCTGGTATTGGAATCTGTAGCCAGGGCCTGAGCAAAGCGCTATCACTGCATTCATAAAGCCGGTTATTACCGGCTTTATTGTTAGGTGACGCAACATTCGCCGCTAACGAAATCCGCTTTATACGGGCTTGAAAAAATCCGAACCTCCCCCACTTCTTTATTCATCGATATTTATCCGTGTACACCCGTGATGCGGTGTGCATGCTAAACCACTAAAGTGGAGTATTTGTGACTACAATAGTATCAGTCAGACGAGATAATCAGGTTGTAATGGCCGGTGATGGTCAGGTGTCTCTGGGTAATACCGTGATGAAAGGCAATGCCCGTAAAGTTCGCCGGCTTTATCAAAATAAAGTGCTTGCCGGTTTTGCCGGTGGCACCGCCGATGCCTTTACCTTATTTGAACGCTTTGAAGCAAAGCTGGAATTGCACCAGGGGCATTTAACCAAAGCGGCAGTTGAGTTAGCTAAAGACTGGCGAACCGACAGGATGTTACGTCGGCTTGAGGCATTACTGGCCGTGGCGGATGAAAGTGCATCACTAATTATTACCGGTAATGGTGATGTTGTGCAGCCTGAACAGGATCTTATCGCGATAGGCTCCGGCGGTAACTTTGCCCAGGCTGCAGCCACCGCATTACTCGGTAACACGCAGCTTACGGCTAACGAAATTGCCACAAAAAGCTTAACGATTGCGGCCGATATTTGTGTGTTTACCAATCATAGTCAAACGGTTGAAGTGCTCGATTACTAGTAAGTTAAGCTCTCAACGCAGTAGCATGGTTCAAGCAGGTGCGGTGTAACCAGTGCCTGCCATACTGGCTCCCGTCAGTTTTAAATAAGGGTTTATTATGTCTGAAATGACACCAAGAGAAATTGTTCATGAGCTCGACCGTCATATTATAGGTCAGCAAAGTGCCAAACGTGCCGTCGCCATTGCGCTTAGAAATCGCTGGCGCAGAATGCAGTTAAAGCCAGAACTGCGTCAGGAAGTGACGCCTAAAAATATATTGATGATCGGTCCCACCGGCGTCGGTAAAACCGAAATTGCCCGGCGCCTGGCTAAATTAGCTAACGCGCCATTTATTAAGGTAGAGGCGACCAAATTTACGGAAGTCGGTTACGTTGGTAAGGAAGTTGAAACCATTATTCGTGATCTGGCTGACATCGCCGTAAAAATGACCAAAGAGCAGGAAATGGAGAAGGTGCGCTACCGGGCTGAAGAAGCCGCCGAAGAGCGTATACTGGATATACTCATTCCGCCGCCAGAGAATAGCTGGGGGGAAAAAGAGCGGACAGAGGATCGCGGCACCCGGCAGTCGTTTCGTAAGAAATTACGCGAAGGCACGCTGGACGATAAGGAAATTGAAATTGATGTCTCGCAACAACAAATTGGCGTAGAGATCATGGCTCCTCCGGGGATGGAGGAAATGACCAATCAGCTACAGGGTATGTTCGAGAATCTGTCTTCAGGCTCGCAGAAGAAAAAAAAGAAAATGCGCATTCGCGATGCCATGAAAGTGCTGATCGAAGAAGAAGCATCACGGTTAGTGAATAAAGAAGATCTCAAAGAAAAAGCCCTTGAGGCGGTAGAGCAAAACGGCATTGTGTTTGTCGATGAAATCGACAAAATCTGCAAACGTGAAGGCTCAGGATCTGCCGATGTGTCGCGCGAAGGCGTGCAGCGCGATCTGCTGCCGCTGGTAGAAGGTTCAACGGTATCTACTAAACACGGCATGATCAAAACCGACCATATTTTGTTTATTGCCTCGGGCGCGTTTCAGATGAGCAAGCCCTCTGATCTTATTCCTGAACTGCAGGGACGTTTACCCATCAGGGTTGAACTGTCGGCACTTAAAGTAGAAGACTTTAAGCGGATCCTTACTGAGCCAAATGCATCATTGACCGAGCAATATGTTGAGCTAATGAAAACCGAAGGGGTTACCGTAGAATTTGCTGAAGCAGGCATTCAGCGAATTGCCGAAGCGGCCTGGCAGGTCAACGAGAAAACCGAAAACATTGGTGCCCGTCGCCTGCACACAGTATTAGAGCGTTTGATGGAAGATATTTCCTACGATGCCTCGGAAAAGCAGGGTGAGACCTACGTTATCGATGCCGACTACGTCAACCAGCACTTAGAATCGCTGGTGGATAATGAAGACTTAAGCCGCTTTATTCTGTAGTCAGGGTAATAGACGTAAAACAGTCAAAACAGGTCGTAAGCCAGCACAAAATCAGCGCGCTTACGGCCTCCGTCACCGTGCTTTTTAGTCAGGGCTAATCATATTCCGCAACGGCACGCCAGTTGAATAAATAACTCGCCTCAAACCAATTTTCCTTCCTCAAATAGCTAAAAACGCAATTGATTTATTTGATCCTGATATTGTAAACATAGCCTTAGGTAAAACTGTTCCGAAGAAGCTCTTTTAGAGTTTGGTAGCATTTGCAAATCGCGGTGGTGAATTGAATTCACCTTTTACTTAAACCTGGATTTTTATATGAAGTATGTACTTGCGGGGCTGTCAATGTTGCTGGCCAGCCATGTTAATGCCAAACAAGAATGGCAATATCTGCTCGATGATGAGTTAAGCCATTGGGACACCTACATTAGCTTTAAACACAACGAGGCGTACGATGGCAGTCCGCCACTTAACAGTGACGGCACCCTGATACAACCCGTGGGGCTCAATACCGGTAACGATGCGCTGCAGGTGTTTACCATGATGCGGGGGCAAAATAACGAGCCCGTGTTGCGTGTGAGCGGCGAATACTACGGTGGCGTGTCTACCAGGCAGGAATATGAAAATTATCATTTTACGCTGCAATTTAAGTGGGGCGATAAGAAGTGGCAACCGCGCTTAAACAAACTCAAAGACAGCGGTATTTTATATCATGCTATTGGTGAGCACGGTCAGGATTACTATCGCTCATGGATGATTTCCCAGGAGTTTCAGATCATGCAGGGCCACATTGGTGATTACTGGAATCAGATGACGACCGCCATAGATGTACGTGCTTTTATGCCTGAATATATCATGAACCCGGTGGCCGACGAGACGCAGCCCTTTATACCTGTTGGCGAGGGCGAATCAATCAAAGGGTTGGTGCTGCGTAAAGAAAATCACGAGAAGCCGCACGGACAATGGAACACCCTGGATCTCATTACTTTTGGTGATAAAAGTGTGCATATCGTAAATGGTGAAGTGGTGATGGTACTGCTCAACTCACGCAACGTTGTGGATGGCAAGCCTGTGCCGCTGACAAAAGGTAAAATCCAATTACAAAGTGAAGCGGCAGAACTGTTTTACAAAGGCATAGCCATAAAGTCTTTAGCGGCGATGCCGGCTCAGTACGCCCACTTTTTTGATCAGTAAGCGGTATAAGACGAGCGCTTGAAGATCCGGTCGGGACGGTCAGTCGGGTACACAAAAACAATAAGCAGGCCGGTAGCAAGTGATTGTTACCGGCCTGTCTGGTTGTTATGCGGCGATACGTTGTTGCGCATTATAACGATGGGATCTGACTGTACAGTGTTCTAAAGTAACGGGCCATAAGGGCCGCCCGGTTACGAATGGCCAGCTTGCGGTAAATGTTAGCGCAGTGGAACTTTACCGTTCGTTCACTGATAAACAACTGTGATGCAATGGTTTTGTTCGGCAGGCCTTCAATGATTTTGTGAGCGACCTGTAATTCACGCTTTGATAACTGCTCTAAATGTTCCGGGTTGAGTAACTCTTGATCAAACATAGTGATTTCCTTGTTGTGCTGTTGGGGTGGGTAAATCAGGCGTAAAGTTGATGGCCACTTCTGTCAGACAGCCGCCTGCTAAGTGATACCGTTGATGGGCCATTTGAATGGTTTCACGTCGGTGCGCAATCACTATGCGGGTCATGGACAAACGTGAAAGGTTTTGATTTATGAGATGTTCGCAGCGCGCGTCCAGGTGGCTACTGGACTCATCGAGCAATAACAGTGCGGGTTGCTGATACAGCGCACGGGCTAAATAAAGACGTTGACGCTGACCACCACTCAGGTTAGCTGCCCCCTCACTGATCAAGGTGTAATATTGCATGGGCAGTTGGTTTATGGTGTCGTGTAAGCAGGCAAGTTTGCAGCATTCAATCAGTCGCGGCATATCAATATGCTGACTAAAGCCACTTACATTGTCGATAACAGAGCCTGACAGGCACATATCATCCTGCATCACTGCGCTGATTTGCTGGTTGCTATTGCGGCCGTTGAGCGGCTGATCATCAATCAGGATCTGTCCCTGAGTTGGCACCATCAGACCCGCCAGGCATTTGGCCAGCGTTGATTTTCCGTTGCCACTGGCGCCGGTGATAACCACCATGGCGCCGGGTTCAATATGCAGGTTAATATGCTGAAAGAGTGGGGGCTGACCGGGGTATGCAAAGGCCACATTTTTAAGCGATACCCGGTGCGCTTTGATTCGCAAGTCTGGTGCCGTTGCCTGTTGTGACGGCAGGGACTCGATCGCCACAGGACAATGCACAATATCGGCCAGTCTATCCAGATGCACGCGCAGTAACCGCCACTGAATGAGCTGCTCTACCAGGCCGCTGGTTGCACCATTAAAACGGTTTTTATAACTGACAAAGGCGTACAGCATTCCAATCGTAAATTGTTGTTCCATCACCAGATGTGCCGCCATGTAGATCACAATCAGGTTTTCAAGGCCGAACAGGATCAGGTGCACGATACTAAAGCTCATTTCCCAGCGACGTAGTTGAATATCGCGGTTGAGAGTGTCGGTCAGCAGGTGCTGCCAGCCGTGCAGCCGAAATGACTCCAGTTTCAGCATACGAATGGATTGAATACCCCTGATGGTTTCTATGAAATGGCTGTTCTCTTTGGCCGCCGTGGCTATTTTTTCTTGTTGTAAGCGTTGTATTGGCGCGAGCAGACAGAGACGAAGCAGCAAGAATATGACAGAGAAAATCACCACTACGCACATTAGCTTAACACTGTAGAGCGCCATGAGTGCCAGCGTGCAAAGCAGAATAAGGCTATCAAGAATAAGCCCTACAATTCCCTGGCTTATAAATCGTCTGATTTCCTGCAGGCTGCCAAACCGCGCCACCAGATCGCCGATATGCCGTTGTAGAAAGTAATTAAAAGGTAGCCGGATTAGGTGCGTGAAAACGTTGACCGAGAGCTGCTGCGCGAGGTGACTCGACATATAAATCCCGGCGGCTTGTCGGCTCAGATTAGTGATTGCTTCGATCACCACTAATAGCAGGAACCCCAGGAATAACACATTGAGCAATGGTTTGTCGTTATTGATAATCACCGTATCAATCACCAATTGCAGATAATACGGGGAGGCCAGCGCAAAGAGTTGTAACAGTAAAGAAAGCGTAAAAATTACTATCAATGAGCGTTTAATGCCCACAATATGCTGCCAAAGTTGGCGTATTTTCAGTGGCTGGGTAAGGTTTTTAGGTTCAAATTGATTACCGGGCTGCAGTTCGAGGGCAATGCCGGTAAAACACTTATCTGCTTCGAGCCAGCTGAGTTTACGCTGACCTATTGCCGGGTCATGCAGCTCAATGTTTTTGCTGCCAACTTTGGTCAGCACCACAAAATGTTGCATATTCCAGTGCAAAATACAGGGTAACTGTAAGTCTTTTAAATGTTCCAGTTCGACCTTTACGGCACGGCTGTTAAGTTTGAGAGAGTGCGCAAAGTCGATCAGTTGCTTTAGGTTGGCACCTTGCTGGCTAAATGACTGGCAACTGCGTAGCTGGGCGAGGTCGACGTTTAAACCATGGTAACCCGCTATCATAGCAATGCACGCCAGGCCGCATTCACTGTTTTCTGCCTGCAAAATTAACGGGGTGCGGCGGCGCCAGCCAAGCTGCAAAGGGGATTTAACGGCACTGATATGACTCATAGCAGCCCCCCGTTTAACTGATAAAGCGGCTCGAACAACCATTGCATTAAATTACGTTCACGAATATTAATATCGGCCGCGAAGGTCATGCCGGCCCGTAAGGCAATGGGCTCATTGAGGTGCTCGATGTTGAACGATGACAGACTGGCAGAAGCAAGGTATACCGGTTGCTTTACCGTTACCGGGGTTTGTGCCACTTCTTGTGGCAGCAGCAGGTGCGGTGACACTTTGTCGATAACGGCATCGTACGTGCCAAACTGGGTATAGGGGAAAGCATCATAGCGCAAACTAATAGGCTGGCCGGCTGAGACTTGTCCGGCCGCTGAGATAGGAATAAGCAGGCGTGCAATCACGTCACCCTGTTCGGGCATCAGGGTCAGCAGTGGCAGATTAGCCTGGGTTGACTGGCCTGACTTGGCATGCAACTGACCAACCTTGCCATCATTAGGAGCGGTGACCACGATATCTTGTACGCTATATTGCTGGTGCAGGCTTTGCTGTATCTCGCTGATGCTGTTTTCAATGGCTAACTGTTGCAGCTGGTGCGATGTGGTGAGTGTTTGCAGCTCATAACGGGTATCGTCAATAGCCCGAATGATAGCCAGCCACTCTCTGTTCAGTAATTTATGCTGATAGCTTTCATCTAACCGTTGGGCGTCGAGATTTTGCAGTTGGTGTTTACTGTAAAAGCCGTCTTTGGTCAGCTTGGTCAATGCCTGCTTTTGGCTGTCAAGTAGCTGCATTTTTTGGTTGAGCAGCGTTCGCATCGACGCAATATTCTGCCTGTCTTCCAGTAATCGTTGGTGGTTGGTTTGCAATTGTTGGCGCTTGTTTTCAAATCCGTTTTGACTGAGCGTGTACTGGGTTTGTAAGCGTTCAATACGGCTTTTTAGTTCACCAAGAAGCACCGCATTCACGCTTTGATTGTTTTTGAAAGTGGCATCGCGGGTGAGTTTTATAAGCGGCGTGCCTTTGCTTACCCGTTGATTAGCGTTAACCAGAATTTCACTGACAATCGCGCCCGGCGATGGTGAATACACATGGGTAATGCCGCGCTGTGGCTCGAGCCAGCCTGTTACGGTTTGTGTATCAACATACTGGCTCGACAGCAGCCAGTAGAGTGACGCCGCTAACCACATCAGCAAGGCTGCCGTTATTCCCAGCGCAGAGAGCGTGGGCCGCACTAACACGGTGCCTTCAATATTCTGCTGTTGTGATATGAGCGCCTGAGGGCGAAAAAGACTTTGACTATCCATAGCAACTGTCGCGTGTATTGGTAATGGATACACCTTACGACAAGGGGGTGATCGCCAGAGTACCTGACGGGTCGGGAGCATGGATTAGGGGGACTATGCAGGCAATTGGCCTAATATTCTCAGTGGTGTCTCAATTTTATTGTTGGCAGCGGCAAGTCGGTGTGGCCACCTTACAGAGGAGGAAGTACGCCGGACGGTCATTCAACTTTCTTAATCACCGCTGTTAATATACTGTGATGGCACTAAACTAATAATCTAGTGAAGCCCACGTTTGCCAAGGAAGTATTATGTTTATACCCAGTATGCTGCTACGCCAGTTATACACCCACGGTAGCCTGACTCAAACCGAAGACGGTTTGCAGTTTATGCTTAAAAATCGCTTAAAAGATGCCACCCTCAGACAGGTTGAGAGTATTGCTATTAATGGCGAGTCCATAGCACCTGAACATATCACGCTGCAGGTAGGCCCCGAGCAAATCATGTCGCTGACAGAACTCAATGAGGCCGGTGAAGTCCCCTTCGCGTTAAAAGATGTTATTACTGTTTACCTCAACAAAACACTGTCGGTAAGTGCCGAGAAACATACCATCGAACTGGTCTTTAAGGCTTCACCGTTTGGCAAGCTTAAATTCAGCGTGGAGGATACCGTCTCAGCGCCACGAGTATCCGACGGCAGTATTCCAAGGGATCCCCACGATGATTACGCACCGGGCATTATCGCGAAAAGACAAACTTATTTTGAAAAATTCTCCGGGGCTAAAATACATCATGTGGGGCAGTACTCTATTGATCCGAACACGTTGCGCGGCAATATTGAACACTTTATCGGCGTGGCGCAGGTACCTGTAGGCGTGGCAGGCCCGGTCACCATTGATGGTGAACATGCCAAAGGTGATTTTATCATTCCGCTGGCTACCACCGAAGGCACGCTGGTGGCGTCTTACAACCGCGGTATGAAACTGCTTAATATGAGTGGCGGAATTAAGTCGACTGTGGTCGATGATGCCATGCAGCGCGCGCCGGTATTTGTATTTTCCGATGCCCGCGGCGCCCGTGATTTTGTTGCCTGGGTAAATGCCAATATTGATGAGATCCGTGCCGAGGCCGAAGCGACCTCGTCTGTTGCCAAGCTGACTTACATTGATAGTGTGTTATCCAACAAGTTTGCCTTTTTGCGCTTTAACTACCGAACCGGCGATGCGGCGGGGCAAAACATGGTGGGGCGGGCCACCTTTGCCGCCTGTGGCTGGATCCTTGAAAAATATACCGGTATCGAAAATTTTTATTTGGAATCAAATTTTGCGACCGACAAGAAGGCCTCGCAAATTAATACCCTACGCACCCGTGGTAAAAGAGTAACGGCTTAGGCAACCATTAAGCGAGAGCATTTATTATCGGTGATGCGGGTGGATCCTAAGCAAATTGACTATCACGGCCGGGTGGCGGGCATTGGCTCATTTTTATCCGGGGTGAATAATAACGGGCTGCATTCGCCTAATGGCATCACCGCCATGTTTATTGCCACCGGCCAGGACGTTGCCAATGTGTCTGAATCGTCGGCGGGGATCATGTACTCCGAGCTTACTGACGAGGGCGATCTGTACATATCCTTAACCATTCCATCACTGATTGTTGCCACCTACGGCGGCGGCACCGGGATTGGCACACAGCGCGAGTGTTTGGAGTTGCTGGGTTGTTATGGCCGCGATCGGGTGTATAAATTTGCCGAAATTGTGGCGGCGGTGGCGCTGGCCGGCGAGATTTCACTGGCGTCGGCAATTTCCAGCTCTGACTGGGTATCATCCCACGAGCAATACGGGCGCAATCGCTAACGACCTAAGCAAGTGGTCGGCTGGGGTTATATTTAAGCGCCTTCCAACTGCAACAAGGTGGCGGTAAATACGCTTTTACCCGAGAGTAATTAAGCCGCGATTCATTGAGATAAATGTAAAAAGCCGGAACAGGTGTTCCGGCTTTGTCATCTTAGTTATGGCCATTTTAAAATGGCCAGTAGCTCATGGCTTAATGATTGGTATGCGACCAGTGATACTGGCGCGCTTTGGCATCAACTTCGGCGGCAGTTTGCGACGGCATAAAGGCTTTATTGTTACCCTCAAAGAAAAACGCTGCACGCTTTTGCTTGCTGCCCATTTCGTTCATAGTGGCCACATCATAAACGCGTCCATTAATCACGGTATAGGTCACATATTCACTGCGGCGAATGTTATTGAGTACATCACCATCGGTAATCATCAAATCGGCCAGTTTACCCGGCTCAATGCTACCCAGATCCTTACCCATGCCCAAATGTTTGGCACCATCAATGGTAGCCCCGCGCAGGGCTTCCCACGGCGTAAAGCCACCCTGGTTCATTAACCACAGTTCCCAGTGCGCGGCTAAGCCTTCGCGCTGGCCATGGGCGCCAATGTGCACGCTCACGCCTTCATCACGCAAGGTTTTGGCGTATTCTGCCACGTTAAAGTGATTGTATTGATCATCCGGTGCGGTAGGGCGGCGAATAGCGCGGGCATCCAGAATGGTAGATGGCACATAGCGCAGCAAACGTTCGTTTTTCCATACTTCGGTACGGTCGTACCAGTACTCTTCGCCCATCAGGCCACCGTAAGACACTACAAACGTTGGCGTGTAACCAAATTCGGTGGCCTTCCACAGCTGGGTAAGGTCGCTATAACCCTGCGCGATGGGTAAAGAGTGCTCAAGGCCAGTATGACCATCTACCAGCATAGTCAGGTTCTGCTGGAACTTACCGCCGCCTTCAGGCACCACCATCATTTGCTGATTCTTAGCTGCCCACAGCACTTGCTGGCGTTGGTCGCGTCGCGGTTGGTTATAACTTTTTACCGAGATTGCACCGGCGTCTTTTAAGCGCTGTACATGAAAGTAGGCGTCATCGTAATTGTTGATAACAGCCTTATAACCTAACCCTTCGGCGCCATACAAAATGGTTCCTGTTGAATAGGTGCGCGGCGCGACGCGCTGACCGGTGCGTTGCAGTTCTGAGGCGGCAAAAATCTCAGTGGTGTCGTTAGACGGGTCGTGAATGGTGGTCACCCCAAACGATAAATTCGAGTATTGTGTCCAGTTTTGCTGCGGAATAATCTCACTTCTGCCCTGACCGCCGTGGGCGTGGGTATCGATGAGTCCGGGTAATACGGTTTTGCCTGAGGTGTCGATAAGCATGGCATCGGCGGGAATATCCACCTCGCCGCGTTTGCCTACTGCGGCAATGCGGTTATCTGAAATTAACACCACACCGTCTTCAATGATTTCTTGCGTAGCATCCGCATCACGCATGGTCACCACCGTGCCACCTACCAGCGCTTTATAACCGCGGGGCTTGTCAGTATCAGCGCTAAAGCTCAAATCCAGTCCTTCGGCGAGGGGGGCGGGGAGTTCGTCTTCGGCTTTTGAACCGGCGAATGCAAAGGCATCGGCCAGTTCCCGTTCAAAATAGTAAGGACCATGGAACCAGCCAACACTGTCACTTTGTGGTGACCAGGTGAGATATTCACCGGCGCGATCAGAAAGTTGTGTAACCGGCATGCTGGTCATGTCTGGTCCGATGGTCACCTTCTTGCCGTTATCCACAAACGGGGTGACATAAGTATTAAACTGATGCACAAAGGCAACCCACTGACGGTCCGGCGACAAGCGGTATTCCGCTACTTTGTCGGCACCATAGAGGTGTACCCGGTGATCGTCGCCATTAAGGTTAACGCTGGCCAGCTGCGTAGCACCGTAGGGCGAATCGTAGTTGCGTTCGGTAAAGTACACGCGGTCAGTATCGCCGGCGAAATGTGGCTGACTGCCAGCGCTGCTGACTTTAACCGGTGTTTTTTGGCTCAGGTTCATAACATACAAACCCGGCTCACTGGAGTATTTGGGGTTGAGTAAGTAGCCACCAGTAAACTTGCGGTAGGTTACCCATTCACCATCGGGAGAAAACGCTGGCTCAACATAGTGTCCGGGCTGAGTGGTAATAACCTTACCTTTGCCGCCGCGCGCCGACACAATGCGAACTGAGCCTAGTGCGTCGTCGTGCCAGGTGGTGTAAATAATGCTTTTACCATCGCTTGAATAACGAGGGGAGTATTCGTCGTGTTCGTTCTGGCGGGTCAGACGCTGCATTTTGCCGCTTTTGAGATCTTTTACGTACAGTTTACCCAGCGCCTGGAATAACACCGATTTACCGTCGGGCGATTTCTGCGACCAGCGGATCATTTTTACATCAAAGGTATCGGGTGCAACGTCTACATCAAAGCGCAGTGCATCAGCATATTTCACGGTGGCTTCAACTGCTACCGGTATGCTCGCGACCGACTTATCGTCGATGTTTAAACGATGGAATTTACCGCCCGCCCAATACACAATGGATTTGCTGTCGGGTGTCCAGTCGTAGTAAGCGTAATAGCCTTCCACACCAAAGCCTTCCTGCATGTCGCGCTCCATGTCGCGCGTTAGCAGGGTTTCTTCACCGGTGGTTAAATCTTTAATAAATAAGCCGGTGTCGTATTTTACCCGGCGCAAAAACGCAATGTACTTGCCATCTGGTGAAGGGGTAGGCACAACGGCACCGCCGGTGCCACTGATCAACCGGTGCTCTTCGCCGGTCTTTCGGTCGAAACGAGTGACAGCAAAAATGCCTTCGAGTGGATCGCGGTTGTAGCTAAAACGATGGCCACTTACCGTGTTTTGCGTGTAATAAATATATTGCCCATCGTGAGAAAAAACCGGATCGGTAATGTTGTTTTGTTCACGCTGTCCGCTCACGCGTTCTTTAATCGGTACGCCGCTGCCGCCGGAATGATGATAAAGCCAGATCTCTCCGGCCGGAATACTCCGGGTCGACGTAATGCCTTTGGTGACCACCAAGTATTCACCGTCCGGACTCCACTTCGGTGAGTGGATGGTGTTGTTCTTTTCTTTAGTAATTTGCCGCAGGTTGCTGCCATCCGCATCCATTACCCACACGTTCGATACGCCACCGCGATCTGAGATGAACGCGATTTTGCTGCCATCGGGTGCAATGGCCGGGTGAATATTCCAGGCAAAATCCTGGGTCAGAGCCGTCGCATTACCACCATCTAAGTCAGCCTTATAAATATCTCCCAGCATGTCGAATAAGAAGTAGTCGCCGCTTGGCGCCACATCGAGGCTGGACCAGGTTGTTTCGGTTGTATTGATATTGATTTCGTTGAGGCTAAATGGCGGCGCGGTCACCTCCCATGGCGTTTCTGTCTGATCTGCAACCTCGTCTGTGGTTTCTTCCTGAGGCGCACTAATAACCGGTGCCGTCAATACACTGAGCGAAGCAAATACTGCTGCGCTGAGTCGCCAGTACCTGTTTTTCTTGTTATCCATGAATGTCGTTAAGTTCATTGTTATTCTCATACATATTGTTGTTGTATTTAGCTGTTTGAGCGTCAGTTTCGCCGACGCTCAATGCTCTTACAAGCAGTATAAAGAAACAAAAACTCAATGTGTGGTGATTCGTCGGATTAGTTATACCGCCAGTGGCGTTCGACGACGATTATTCGGGATCGGGGAACATCTCGCGGATGGCACTGAACTGGTCGAAGTTACCGAGCAACAGGTCAACTAAAGCGGGGTCGAATCGGGTGCCACGATGTTGCTCAAAGTACTGATAAATTTCGGCATCTGACCACGCTGCTTTGTAACAGCGTTTACTGCCCAGCGCATCGAAGACGTCAGCGACTGCCGATATTCTGCCCGCAATTGAAATAGCCTCGCCGGTAAGCCCTCTGGGATAACCTGAGCCGTCCCAGCATTCGTGATGTTCATGAGCAATAGTGGCGCCCACCCTTAATATAGGATTGCTACTTTTATACAGCATGTCATAGCCCGCCCGGGCATGAGTGCGCATGATGGCCATCTCTTCTTCAGTATGGCGACCAGGCTTATTTAAAATGTGATCCGGGATAGCCACCTTTCCCACATCGTGCAGTGGCGAAGCCAGTTTAATCATTTCTGCTTCGTTTTCGTTCAGACCATAAAGCTCGGCTAACATTGCACTGATATGTGCAACCCGCTTTACATGTGAACCCGTCTCTTTAGAACGCATTTCCACCGCTTCGCCAATAATGTATGACAGCTCTTTTTGCGACTCGCGAATAACTTCGCGTAGTTGAATGTTCTCATGGGCCACGGCGATGCTGTTGGCAAAAAACGACAAAAGGTGATGCTGATCGGGTTCGAGAGGATCGTCTTTTGCCACATACAGTACGTTTTCCATTCCTCTTTTAGTGGTGAAATAGCTAACAAAATAGTCTTCACCCTGAATGCTCCGATGCTGATTAAGGGCATCTTCGATATGCATCCGGACGCGGGCTGGCATCGCAGTTGTGCTTTGACGCAAGTTAGTGGCAAGAATATTGTATTGCGGCCCGCTTTTATTATCCCGACTCACCGCACAGCAAATAATCCCCGAGGTTTCAATGCCCAGCACAATTGAAATTTGATTAAGAATGGCCGAGGCAAACTGCGGTAAGGTATCGCACTCAATAAACTCGGTCGTGGCACTAATCACTTTCTCAAGGCCAAGGCGATGCCGCTCTATGAGTTTGATGTCGCGATAAGCGCGCAGTGCCGCATACATGCTGGTTTTCAGACGCAGGGCGGTAAGTTCGGTTTTATTTTTGTAATCATTAATGTCGTAGTCGCGGATGACCCGTTCTTCTGGTGCCTCGCCGGGTTGCCCGGTGCGCAAAATCAAACGAATAACATTATTATTGAGGCTGGTTCGTACCCAGTGCACTAACTCCAGGCCGGCTTGCGTGGTTTCCATAACGACATCAACAATAGCCACGGCAATATTGCCGGCAGTGTCGGCTGTTAAAATTTCGCGGGCTTCGCGTGCACTGGCGGCAGAGATTAGTTCTACAGGCCGATCTTCAAAGGTAAAGTCGGCCAACACCAAACGGGTCACGGTGTGAATTTCGGGTTCATCGTCTACTACCAGTATTTTCCAGGCCGCAAGCGTACTGGTTTGCGCTGCGCAGTCATCTTCATCAAAAAACAGTAAATCATCACCAAGCATTACGGCTACCTCAATACGACTTAGTTACACTATAGTACGCCTGAGTCAAAGCTGCCTGTGCAATTATTGAGCACGATTGGGTATAGGCTCTTACGCTGATCAGCGCAAAACCACCGTGATGTACTTTAAAGTTTTTGGTGCTGCGCTTATCCAGACCTGCCCATGAAGCGGTAATGTGGATAGGCGCAGCGCTATAGTAAAGGGGCTAGCGTTTCAATACGACACGGTAATGGGGTTTACTGTTACGGAGCCTGTCTATCGCTTCGTTTATTTGCGCAAAACTGAAGTATTCTGTGACGGGCTCAATCTTGTGTAAAGCGGCAAAATCGAGCATCTTACTGATGGTGGCAGGGCTGCCTACCGGAGTGCCGGACACCGAGCGCTGGCCCAATATTAATGGAAATACATTTACATCAAGCGGTTCAAGTGTGGCCCCCACAAAATGTAAACGGCCTTTAGGCGCGAGTGTGGCCACGTAGGCATTCCAGTCCAGCTTCACGTTGACGGTAGACAGAATAAAGTCAAAATATCCTGAAGCCGCTTCTAATTCTTCGGTATTACTACTGTTGAGTACTTTGTGTGCTCCCAGCTTTTCCAGTTCGGCAGTTTCTGCCGTATTACGTGTAAAGGCCGTGACCTCACATCCCCAGGCATTTAAAAATTGCAAGGCAATATGCCCCAAACCACCAATACCAATAACACCGACTTTAGACGTAGGTTTAATGTCGAACTGTACCAAGGGATTAAATACCGTGATCCCGCCACATAACATCGGTCCCGCAGAGTCAGGGTTTATACCCTCCGGCAGGAGCACCACAGCGCTGGCCTGTGCGCGAACTTTTTCAGCAAACCCTCCGTGGCGGCCTCCGATAGTCATTTCGGCGCTGGAGCACAAATTATGATCGCCCGACTGACAAGTGTGGCAGGTATTACAATACGCTGAATGCCAGCCTAGCCCGACACGTTGGCCTACTTTGACAGCGCTGACATTGTCACCCACCGCGCTGACTACGCCAATAACTTCGTGACCGGGCACAAAGGGGTATTCGGTAAGGCCCCAGTCATTGTCCAGCATGCTCAGATCGCTGTGGCAGATACCGCAGGATTCAACATCAATTTCTACGTCATCCTGCAACAACGGGCCTGGGTCGTATTCGAACGGTTCTAGTTTGGCACCGGGTGCTGAGGCTGCATAGGCTTTGATCATGGTGTTCTCCTTTAGACTGTATTGATTTAGCAAACATTTATTGTCAACAGCAAAAGTGTGATGCATATTAATAAGTAGAACAATACTCGATTTTGAAACTCATCGTTATGAAAAGCGAAACAATAGACTTGCGTTTGTTACACTACTTTGTTGCAACCGCCAACACGCTGAACTTTACTTCGGCCGCAGCAAAGCTGGGGATCCCCAAGTCAAAGCTAAGCAAAAGCATTGCCAGACTTGAAAGCGAACTGAACCTGAGCTTATTTGAACGCTCATCCAGGGTGGTAAGGCTAACGGAAGCAGGGCGATTGCTTTATCGTCGTGCCGAAGTGTTGATTGAAGAGTCCAGTCATCTGCTGGACGATTTGCGGACCATGAGCAATAGTACAGCGGGCCGGTTGAGACTTGCAGCTTCACCCGCTTTGGGGCGCTTTTTGTCTGAGGAGTTGTTTCCCCGGTTTTTGCAGCAATGGCCGGATATTTCCATTTCTTTAAAATTGTCCTATGAGTATGAGAACTTATTTCAGGAAGGGTTAGATCTCGCGTTCAGGATGGGTAAAAATCGCGATGACAGTTTAATCGAAAGGCAAATTGGTGCGGGAAATCGGGTGCTGGTGGCGTCGCCTGAGTATCTGCTGTCATGTGCGCCCATCCATCAGCCTTCAGATTTACTCAAACATAAGAGTATTCAAATTTTTGAGGGCGACAGACCCACCTGGGTGCTACAACGTGGCGAACAAACTGAGCAGGTGAACCTGAACGTTGCGTTTCAGTGCGCCGATTTTGTGAGCCTGGTGAATATGATTAAAGGTGGCAATGGTATTGGTCATCTTCCGTGGTTTGTTGTGCGCGACAACATTGCCAGCGGCGAACTCATACAAATTTTACCGCAGTGGCAAAGCCCGCCACTGCCGATTTCTGTGGTTTATCGACAAGGTTACAACAAGCCCGCCCGGTTGGCCGAATTACTCAAGTGGATAGATCAAAATACGCATCTGTTTCAACTTTGCGCTCCTGGTTGATGACCCTTTTCTGTGAATATAATGTGGCTACCAATTCGAAGAGCTGATGTTTAATTGTTCAATCAGATAATTTGTCAAGCGCAGACTCAATATCACCCAAAGCAGAGAGCGCGGCATTCTCGATTACTGTTTTAGAGTCTGAAAATATGCTGCTTTCTTCCTTACTGCTCGTTGCAACTGTAAGCCCTGTATCGGCGTCAATCAGGCGATAAAAAACGACAGCACTGACCGAATCAACACCTATATTGCTTTTGTAGGATTCTGTTTCTGAAACCGACAGCTCAGTAATGAGTATTCCATTTGCACCCAGGTTACTAGCAATAGACTTCATCTCACTAATGTCAAAGCCCGCATTCCCATTGCTGTAGTTGTCTTCTACATATTTAGGCGAAAAAACAACCATGTTTTCACTGGAGATAAGGTTATGTTCGAGAATATTAGTCAATTCGGCACTGTGGGCGCCTGTAGCCGGAAATACCACGATACTATTCCATTTGATATTTTCGTAGCGTTCATTAAACGCCAGGTTTGAGCACGATATTACCAATAAGCATGCTGAGATAATAATTGCGTTTCGTAACAGAGTCATTCGCTATCCTTTAAAATTCAGTTAGGTACGAAATTGCCAAATCAATGACATGGGTACCAACAGTAACACTCCATATTTCATAAATACTACCTTCACATCCTCTGATGCAAGGAGGTACTGTGAATAGAATAATCAACCGTTGTAAATTTTGTAAAGCAGAGTCGATAGTATATCACTGTAGTATATTGAACTGCTAATAATTTGCCGATCCCGCTCAGTTGTAGGACCGAGCCAAAAAAAGGCAAATTAATATTGGTGTTATTTTTGGGGGAAAGGTCAGCTCATCGCAATTTTTACGGCAGCTGTGAGCGATTTGCGGACATCAGATGGTCGGATTGTAATCGTCAGCTAAAACTATATTTTTCACACAGCCTTTACGGATTGCGGTTGCTTGCGAACCTGATTTTTGATGGATTTAAGTTACAAAAGACAGATCACGTAGATGCCATTCGTTTAACCCAAGTAGCACGACTTAACTACCCCTCTGCACAGTAGCGCTTAGCATACAAAGATGCCATGGTGTTGGCTTTGTTAAACGAATAAACAACAAAGAATTAGGTTGTCCTTTCTGTTTTCACGGCAAAGTGTACCAAGTTTCGCCGAAGTAACGCACTGTTCCACTTCAGGTTTGTGAAACCACACGTATCTGTTGGCGCGTTTGCAAAAAAACGGTATGGTCTGGGTTTTCTCAGTGAGAGTCATAACCTTGAACAGATATCTTCGTTTAGCCGTTTTGCTGGTATCGGTTCAGTGCGTTGCCTGTACCTCTGAGCCTGAGCCCGTTAACGATATCGGGCGATGGCAAATCACTGACTCATTCATTCTGTCTGCAGCGCTGTCGAAGCAGGGCGAGTATACCGCGCTATTGTTCTCGCATGGGCGGCTCGCTGTTTGGGATAACAATACGCAAAAGCGGCTTGTTGACTGGCATGCGCCGTATGTCTTGCCTGATACCTCAATGATGTATATGGATGAGTCTGCGCGATATCTCTTTTCGGCGACGCGTACAGTCGTTCAGGTTTGGGATACCATGAGTGCCGAGCCCGCAGGCTCTTTGGTTCTGTCTGTTCAACTAGGCGACGGCAGCATTACCTCGCTCATCAACACGATGCTGATGTTGTGAAGTTAATCGTGTCGCCAGACGGTGAGCTATACAGTGCGGGTAATGATGGCCTGGTTGTCAGGTGGGACAAGCAAGATAAAGCGTCAGAACAAACGCTCACCGTACCGCATCGTGTTACCAGCCTTGAAGTGGGGCAGGATCATAAAGTCTTTGTTTCTGACGCGCTGGAAACGCAAGTTCTCTGGCAAAGTCAGCACAACGCAATTATCAGTGAGCTGGCGTATTGGGAGCGATTTCAATGGTTCCGCGCAGCGCGCTTTGCCCCTGTTAATCCGTGGTTGATTACATCATCGCCAAAGACTGAGATGATTATCTGGCAGCTCCCGGAAGGTAACCCCATTGCGCAGTGGTGGGCTGAAGCTCAGGGCTTTGGCTCAACCGTTTTGGATATGCGTTATACCAATCCGGCAACGTTGCTCACTGTTACATCTGACGGTGTTTTGCAGGATTGGGATATAGCAGACATTGTGGAACAGAGCGGTTCGCATTAAGGCTATTGGGTAAAGCAGTCAGGCGACACGGGTTCGCCTGCACTTTTGCAATGCTGTATTAGCTTGGGAGCGCAAAGCTCACACCTTCTCTGACGCCACTTACCATTCCCGAGAGTGAGCTGGTAGCACTGGCTCAGGAGCGTGGCAAGCAAGTGAAAGCCTACTTGGTTAATCAAGCCCACATAGAAGCCAGTCGCCTGTTTTACTTAATAGTCGGGAGCATCTGCAGTCTCAGTCGGGTGGAGTTGTCGTTGCAGGCGGATTAGATTTAGCCTGATATTCTCAAAAATCGAGCGAGACTAATTACGAACGTCTCTTGGCGCGAATTAAACCTGCTACTCATTTTTTGTATCTTTATACCATTCATCAAACCACCTTTTGAATGCGACTCCAACAATCAAAAGGAAAATAATAATTAATATTGTTTCACCAAATGTTCCTAGAACTAATACATCTCCTATCCATGCTAAGCTAACAAGTATAAATAATATAAAAATATACGTACTCCAAAATAACGTTCTTTTTTTATTAAGTCTTTTCATGGTTTTTCCAGTTTATCGACAATATCGATAGATTCGATATTGTCGGTATATGCATTTTTTTAGGCTTTAGTTAAATAAGTCATAAATAGCACTACCTAGCTCTTTGCCTAGATCATCGGCTCCCAAAGCTGTTGCTGCGGCGAAAGAAGCACCACCTACTGATGCCAATGCAGATCCTACGGCAAATGCTGTCATACCTACGCTTATACCAGTAATTGTGACGCCTGCAATCACGAGCTCATCTACACCACCACTTACTTCTTGTAACTCATTTACGTTTAATTCACGCATAATCTTCTTTCCTTAGATATTGGTTTTTAAACCAGGATGTTGTTTGCTAGCTGTTGACTAGCGGTTAATAATAGTGGACACAATCACCCATCATATGTTGGCTAGTTTCACTATTAATTCGGGCTTCGTTATTAAGTTCTGATTAGTTAACTCTTCTTTTAAGCCTATTAATAGGCTCTAGTAACCATTCGATTAATGTGCGCTGTTGTACCAGCTTGCTCAATACGTGTATTAGCTTCTAGAATTGCTCTGTGAGCGTCTTGCGAGGTGAGGTTTATTGGTAAGTAAGTCATGTTATCTGCTCCTCTGGATGATGGAGTAATTATGATTCACGAATAGCTGAATAACACCTGTATCTATGGACGTTTGTAGTTGGATTAGTCTTAAATATTTCGTCTTACTGTAGTTGACGAGATAGTTAATTCAGAGGTTTACAGAAGTAATATTTTCGAGGTCTGAATTATGAAACGTAGATATTCCTTCATGTTTAATTTGGCCACTATTAGGTACAGAAAGGGGGAAGCACAGAGAAAGAATGTGATTGAATGACATCAGTAATGTACTACCCCTGTTCAGCAATTGAATTGCATAAGAGTAGTACATTTTCCAGAAAGTACTCAGCTACACTTTTACATTCCAGAACGCGATCTACATAGTAACAAACTCTTCGGCGCTGGTGGGGTGGATAGCAATACAGGCATCAAAGTCTGCTTTTGTAGCACCCATTTTAATTGCTACGCCAAAGCCTTGTAAAATCTCATCCATCGCGTAACCGATACCATGTAAGCCCACGACCTTTTCGTCGTCGCCGGCGCAGATAAGTTTCATACAGGTAAGCTGGCGGTGGTGCGTGACGGCTGTATACATGGCGGCAAAGCTGGAACGATAAATAGTCAGATTGTCCTTACCGTATTTGGCTTCCGCTTCGCTTTCAGTCATACCGATGGTGCCGATCGGCGGGTGACTGAATATGACCGTGGGGATCATCGCATGATCAAGATGGGCATTGTCCTGACCGTTAAAGAGGCGTTCGCTTAACATGCGGCCGGCTTTCACGGCTACCGGCGTTAATTCTGGCTGGCCGGTAATATCGCCAACGGCATACAGTCCGTCCACATTGGTATTTTGAAATTTATCGACCACAATCTGGCCGTTATTGCGCATCTCTATGCCGGTATTTTCCAGCCCGATCCCAGCGGTGTTAGGCTGGCGGCCTGTGGCCCAGATAAGGCAGTCTACGATGAGGGTATTCCCGTCGGTCATACTCAATTCAAGATCGCCATTATCAAGCTTGGTGACTTTTTCAATTTCGGTTTTTTCGTGAATATCGATGCCTTCTTCGAGCATCAGGGTTTTTAGGGTTTCCTGTAGCATGTCATCAAAGCCACGCAGCGGTAACTCCTGGCGGATTATTGAGTGAGTTTCGCTCCCCAGGGCGTTAAGAACGCCAGCCAGCTCAACACCAATGTAGCCACCACCCACGACCGCTACGCGACGAGGTTGTTCAGCGAGTTCAAAAAAGCCGTCTGAATCTATACCATGCTCGGCACCGGGAATTGCTGGCCGAAAGGGTTTACCGCCGGTAGCGATTAGGATGTGCGCAGCGGTATATTGCTCGCCGTCAACTTCAACGGTATGCGCGTCGATAAATTTCGCAAAGCCCTTAACCAGGGTAACCTGGTTATTGCCCAATACGCGATCGTATGAGGCGTGAATGCGCGAGATGTAGGCCTGACGACTGGCGACCAGTTTAGACCAGTCAAACTTGTTTACAGTGACATCAAAACCATAGTCAGGGCCATATTTATGTATAGCTTCTGCAACCTGGGCACCATACCACATTGCCTTTTTGGGAACGCAGCCCACATTGACACAGGTGCCACCGACTGCCTTGCCTTCAATAAGCAGTACTTTTTTGCCGTGTTTTGCGGCACGGTTGGCCGAAGCGATACCGCCACTGCCACCACCTACACAAATATAGTCAAACTGTTGCATTACAAAATTCTCTCATTTTTAGTTATTTGCATTGTGACACGAATTAACTCACATCGACAATTCCCGCCAATCCGGCTGTCCGTTACAACGTTAACAATGACCGGAAATGGGTTGAAGATCTTTCCTTATCGCTGTTTGCCTTAAGTGGAGACGCCCGGACAAGCTGAACTTAATGCTGGCTCTGAATATTTTACATCAGTTTGCAGGATTTACTGTTTATGGTGACTGTTTATCGGTAAATACACTTTTGCTTGCAGCGCTGCAGCCTACGTTTTAAAAGGCCTGAAGGGTATATTTCCTATCCGGTATAGGGCTTGCTTCAGTTATACGACACGATGTTTATTAAATAATAAGTATCATTTTTAAATGAGCAGGAGGAAAAATGAGTAACGTAAAAATTGCAGAATTTACCGCTCCGGGTATGAAAGACAACCAGGCGATAGAGACCATTGCTATATTGGATGATCGCATGGTGGCGCTGATTGATCTTCAGCTCACTCTTAAACACATTCACTGGAACGTCGTCGGTCCAAACTTTATTGGCGTGCACGAAATGCTGGACCCACAGGTCGAGGCGGTACGTGAAATGACCGACACGATAGCTGAGCGCATTGCCACCCTCGGGGGCGTGCCAGTCGGTACACCTCAGTCACTGGTCGATCGTCGCCGCTGGCAGGATTACAGTGTTGGCAAAGGGCTCGTTACCGACCACTTAAGCGCGCTCAACAAAGTTTACGACGGGGTGAATGAAGACCACCGTAAGGCACTCACTAAGCTGGCAGAAACTGACCCAGTGTCTGAAGATATGGTGATCGGACAGCTAGCCCAGTTAGAGCAGTTCCAATGGTTTGTCAGAGCCCATATTGAGTCGTCGACCGGCGAACTCAAGCAATAATTGCGGGCTTAACTACCTAAAAAACCGTGGCAATCGCCACGGTTTTTTTATGCCCAACAAAATAATCATTGGCGCAGCCGGATAAGTTTATATATTGTGTAGCATATTATAGCAAAACATATATGGTGGATGGTTTTGGGAATCGTTAAAATATCGGACAAGCTGCACAAAGAAGTGCGCAAGAACAGTATGGTCATGGAACGTTCTATTAATTCCCAGGCTGAGTTCTGGATGAAGATAGGGCGGCTCGCGGAGCAGAACCCGACTCTGACATACGAGCAAATCCTGGCCACAGAAATGCGCGAACAAAATATCGCGTCGGTGCGACTGGTGCATGAATAATATCAACATTAAAACGCCGGCAGAGTTATCGTTAATGCGCGAGTCCGGGCGTTTATTGGCGAGGGTTTTTGAGGCGCTGAACTCCCTTGTTGTCGCCGGTATCACCACGCTCGAAATAAATCAGTTTGTTGAGCACTTTATCGTCGAGGTGCTCGCTGCCAGACCCGCCAGTAAAGGTCAGTATGGCTACCAGTACGTGCTCAATAGTTCCATCAATGAAGTGGTTTGTCACGGTGTGCCGTCGGCAACCAAGCGCTTGCGTAATGGTGATATTGTTAATCTTGATATCACCCTTGAGAAAAACGGTTTTATTGCTGACAGCAGCAAAATGTATGTGATTGGTGAGACGTCCTTACAAGCCAGGCGGTTGGTTGATGTGGCTTATCAGGCTATGTGGGAAGGGATTAACCAGGTTCGGCCGGGGGCGACAACGGGCGACATTGGCCATGCTATCCAAACCTATACTGAGCGTCACGGTTTTACTGTGGTCAGAGATTATTGCGGTCATGGCATTGGCCGTGAGATGCATGAAGAGCCGCAAATTCTTCATTTTGGCAGGGCCAAGACCGGGGTGACCTTAACCGAGGGAATGGTTTTTACTATCGAGCCGATGATTAACCAGGGATCATATAAAACAAAGCAAAAAAAGGATGGCTGGACGGTAATCACCCGCGACCGCAAATTATCTGCTCAGTGGGAGCATACCCTTGCGGTAACGGCTACCGGATACGAGGTGTTAACGCTGCGGCCAGAGGAAGCAATGGCGTAGAACGCGGCGTATGGTGAAGGGCTTATTCTGTGTTATCTTCGCCATCCTCTTCTTCATCATCAGTTTGCTTTTCAATTAAGATCTCAAAGGTTCGCTTGTGATCTCTCTCATATTGCTTGAGTTTGCCAATGGTCGCGGCGGTAAACTCATGCCCGGCAGGCAATAATAAAATGTGGTTTTCGTTGTACAGGTTATTACCAAGCACTAACCCCGGGGTTAATGCATTTGTACCAATATGGTCGTCAATAAACTGCGGTTTATCGATGTCGCTATTGCTTAAGAGTAAGTCAAGATAGGCACCATCGTAGCGGCTGTTTGTGTATTTTTTGAGTTCAGCCTTGGCTTCCAGGGGCGGCATTTTATGGCCGGTCATACGGCCACTGACTAATCGCCAGTAGTCGCGGGATATGGCATGAATACGTGCACCAGTTGGTATCTCGTTAGCGACCTTTTTAAACAGTCCGCTGCCGTTATAGTGCTCAAACTGAAACTCAATAATGTCAGCAATGGGTTGCATATGCACCGCCGGGGCCAGAATTGTTTTTGCCAGCGTGGTTTGCGACAAATAATCTTTTTGCTGTTGGTAGGTGAGTTTGGCAAAAGGGGGTCTGAACGCTTCGGGTTTTAAACCCAGCAAGCCCAGCTCACCAATCAGGCTCGCATAGGTAAATAACCGGATATCTTCCTGATTAAAGCCGGCCTGGGTTGCTAGTTTTTTAGTTAGCTCACTTACCTCAATAGCAAACTTACCGTCGACATCAGGGTTAATGGAGATAACATTAAACAGCACTTGCTCGAGGGCGTTATTGCGCAGTTCAATGCGTTGCAGTGCAGCCCTTATCTGGCGCGTGCGTTTTTGTATGGTTTTTTCCAGATTGCTGTTTATTTCCTTTAGCTTGTTGTTTTGGCGCTGCGTGAGTTTTTGTAAACGGGCATTTTCGTCTTTTAGTTTTACGCGTTCCAGGCCTTCCTCAATGGTGTTGATGAGCTCCTGGTTGTCCCAGGGCTTTTGTAAGTACCGGTGAATCCGGCCGTGATTGACCGCTTTAATCGTTGAGTCAATGTCGGCAAAGCCAGTTAATAAAACCCGGTAGGTATCTGCTGAGGTGTTGGCAACTTCTGCAAGCAGCTCAGCGCCTGTCATTCCGGGCATTTTCATGTCTGATATAATAACATGCACCGGTTTTTGAGCCATGACCTCAAGCGCCGCTTCGCCACTATCCACTAATATCAGCTCGATTTTTAATGTAAACAATGCCCGCTTGATGGCGCGCAGTATATTTTGCTCGTCGTCAACGCAAAGCACCCGGTAAAGCGGTTTATCTGCGTGTTCCGTGATTGTCATAGCCATGTTCCCCGATAAAAATAATGCGCTCTGAGTAATACCGCACTCAGTCTTCAGCTTTGCCACACAGTGGCAGGGTTACCGTAAAAACGCTGCCTTCACCTGGGGTGCTTTGCACCTCAATGTTACCGCCGTGCTCCTCAATAATGCCGTAAGAGATTGACAGCCCCAGGCCCGTGCCCTGGCCTTCCGGTTTTGTGGTGAAGAAAGGGTTAAATAATTTTTCTAAATTAGTATCAGTGATCCCACAGCCGGTATCAGCAATTGTGACTTTCGCTGCATCACCAACTAACTCTGTTTTGATTTTGATCACGCCCTGTTGACCCGTTTCCTCGATGGCCTGGCCGGCATTAATCAGAAGATTGGTGAAAACCTGGGTGATTTTGCCTAAATTAAAATACATGTTGGGCAGCTCGGCGAAGTGTGTTTCAACTTTGCAAATGTACTTAAGCTTGTTGTTAACCATGGTCAGCGTTGTCGTCAGACAATGATTCAGGTCATACCATTGCAGCTCATCAGAGTCGACGCGAGAAAATACTTTTAACCCTTTGACGATTTCGCTAACCCGTTTTAATCCTTCCCGTGACTCTTCTATGAGCGGAGCCACATCGGCGCTGATAAAGTCCATGTCATGCTGAGTGTAAAATCGCTGTAGTTCGTCTACACGCTTACGTAACATATCGTCAGATTCACTGGCATCAAGCTGTTTAGCGAGGGTCATTAACAGCTGTATAAGGGGCAGGTAATCCTCCAGCGTGTTGAGGTTACTTGAGACAAATCCCACCGGATTATTGATTTCATGGGCAACGCCGGCGGCAAGCTGGCCTACCGACGCCATCTTTTCTGCCTGAAAAAGCTGCTGCTGTGCTTCTTTTCGATCTTTATTAGACTGCTCCAGCTCAATGTTTTTATCCAGCAGTGCCTGGGTGCGTTCGGCAATCTTTTTTTCCAACGAGGCGTTCAGTGCTTTCAGTTGTGTTTCTGCCCGATCCCGTGAGTCGCTCTCAGAAGCAAGCGTGTTCACCAGCGTATTAAAGGATCTGGCCAGTTCCGCAAGTTCGTCGTTACCTTTAATAGGAATAATGATATCGCGGTAGTTTTTTTCAGGTATGGCCTGCAACATATCTTTGGCGCCTTTTCGCAGGGCTTTGAGTTGCGATGTCAGGTAAGTACCCAGACCGAATGAAAAGACCGCGACCAGCACTAATTCCAGCAAGGCCAGCGAAATAATCCAGTTGCGGATTGTCAGCACAGAGGACTGTACCGCCTTAATATTTATACCGATTTGGATTTCACCGTACTGCTGACCCGCCACGGTAATTGCCCTGTTGGTGTCATAAACTGAATCGTCAACAACTGAGACCGCAGTATCGCCCACAAACAGCTGGTTTAATACGCTATCTTCTCCGGCCTGAGCCAATACCCTGTTTTGGCTGTCTATGACTTTTGCATACACAATGTCTGGGTTTGTCATCAGCTCCTGCACTGATGTTTCGAGGGCGGCGAGATCAAGAGACAGCAGCGCGTTCTTGGTTGTGGCGACAAATAAATTGGCGGTTGTTTGCGCTCTTTTAACCACGGTGTCTTCGATTAAGGCGTTAATAAACGACAAACTGGTGATAATTAAAATCAGCAGTAACGTGGCCTCAATCAGTGATGTGCCGGCGATGGTTTTAGTCCGTAATGAAAGTCGCATAATATCAACTCAGTAATGGGGTCTGGATAACGAGTGAATACCCAGTGCCCTGACATCATCCCAGTCTTCATTGGCGGCAGCCTGTAATTGATTAAAATTGAGCTGTTCTAGCAGAGTGCGCCCTTGTTCGGTCTCATCGAGCTGCGAAAAAGCGCGGATAAGGTGTTGCCTGTGAGCGTCCGGCACGTCGCTGTGCGCGGCAATGGCATGGCCGGTATATTGCTGACTCCGCCACAACACCTTTAATTCGGCGCGTTGCTCAGCAGGCAAGTGCTCCAGCGAACGCATAATGCCGCCACCGGCGGTAAACAATCCTTTTATAACACTCAGATATACGGAGTCGTGAGAATGTACATAGCGGGGGGTGATGCTTACGCCAGCGTGATTTAATTCGGCGCGTGGGATAATACTGGCCGCAAATGCCGTTGGTGCAGGAAAAGCCAGCGTTAACCCATGAAGTTGCGATATGTCGTTGATTTGGCTATCCCGGCGAGTAACAATAATACCCTGCAGTGGTTTCTTCACATCTCTTACCAAAGGAACGTAACCGCTTTTATCGTGAAAAACAGTGTAGTGATAGGGATTCATATAAGCGATATCGTAGTGTCCCTGAGCGAGAGCTTCCTCAAAACTGGGAATATCCTTGGCGGTAACAAATTTAAGCGCGATGCCGGTTTGTGCGGAGATATGTTGCAATACCGGTGTCCACATTTGGGCCAGCTTATAGGCAGACTGCTGAGGTACCACACCAAAGGTATAAGAGTAGGTCGGTTTTTCTAAAGAGGTAGGGATGTTCTGCCCTAATGCGCTGGTAGCATAAATGAGCATAAACGTGAGCAATAGGTATTTCATATCCACCTCTGGTTACTGCGTGATAAAGGCAAAATAGCGGTACTATCTGCACCGGCCGGCAAATTGGGCAGCGCGGCACCTCTGCAGTCTGGCTGTGTTGTGCCGGTACTCAAACACGTTAAGGCATAAACAACCGTCATTATTGAACCTTCTTACACTTACCGTTTTAGTTTAGTACGCGAATACAAACTCTGCTCACTATGCATAAAACCATTTCAATCCCCGGCGCGTATTTATACTGATAATGCTAAACCCTGGGCTGCTGCGCCTGGCTTTGCCAGCTTGCGGATAATGTGGCACAGCGACGATTAGCATCAATAAGTTCTGGTGGGTAGCGGCCACATAAAAACCCGTCGCGCAGCGCTACGGGACTTGTTTTTTTGTGTATTCACCCCCATCCACTCACTATCAAAAATTGGTAACGGAACCTAACAGTAATTATGACAACAACTGCACTCGAACAGGTTGGTGGATTGCCACTATTTTCAGAGATTACACCCGATCAGGTTAAACCCGCTGTCACTAAAGCCATTGCTGACTGCAAACAGACTATTGAGGCGGTCGTCGCCAGCGGCGATTTTTCTTATGCCAATGTAGTTAATCGCATTGATGAAGCCGACGACACGCTAAGTAAAATCTGGTCGCCGGTTTCGCATATGAACTCTGTGGTCAGCAGTGATGAATTACGTGAGGCTCACGATGCCTGTTTACCATTACTGTCAGAATACGGTACCTGGGTTGGTCAGCATGAGGGACTGTTTCAGGCCTATAAGGCGCTGCGCGAAAGCCCCGAGTATGAACAACTTGATGAGGCCCAGCGCAAGGTCGTCGACAACACGCTCAGAGACTTCACCTTGTCAGGCGTAGCATTGCCCGCCGACAAAAAGCAACGCTTTGCTGAAATTCAGGCGCGTTTGTCCGAGCTGTCGTCGACCTTCAGTAATAATGTTATGGATGCCACCATGGGCTGGACCAAACACGTTACTGATGAAGCTGACTTAGCTGGATTGCCGGAATCAGCCCTGGCTGCAGCAAAGCAGGCAGCGCATCAAAAAGATCTGCAAGGCTGGTTGTTTACCCTCGATATTCCAAGCTATTTACCTGTCATGCTGTACGCCGAAAATCGTTCGTTGCGCGAGGAAATGTACCGTGCTTATGCAACCCGGGCGTCGGAGCAGGGGCCTAATGCGGGCACCTGGGATAATACCGCTATTATTAACGAAACCCTGGCGTTACGCACTGAAATTGCCACCTTGCTGGGATTTGCCAATTACGCTGAGCGTTCGCTGGCAACCAAAATGGCCGCTTCCACTGAACAGGTAGTGGGCTTTCTGCGCGACTTAGCCGCCAAAGCCAAACCACAGGCAGAGCAAGAGCTGGCCGAGGTAAAGGCTTTTGCCGCAGAGCAACACCAAATGGACAGCCTCGAAGCCTGGGATGTGCCGTACTTTAGTGAACAACTCAAGCAACAGCGCTATTCGATTTCTGACGAAATATTACGTCCGTACTTTCCTGAGCATCGGGTCATTACGGGGCTTTTCAGCGTGGTCGAAAAGCTTTATGGTCTTACCATCAGTGAGGCTGAAAATGCCAACACCTGGCACAAAGATGTGCGCCTGTACAGCATTACAGACCGCGATGGCGCCTTGCGTGGACAATTTTACTTCGATCTTTACGCCCGCTCTAAAAAGCGCGGTGGCGCATGGATGGATGAATGCCGGGTACGGCGTTTTCAGACCTCCGGCGACCTGCAAATTCCCGTGGCATATTTAACCTGCAATTTTAATGGCCCGGTGGGTGACAAGCCCGCCCTGTTTACCCATGATGAAGTGGTGACGCTGTTTCACGAATTTGGTCACGGTCTGCATCATATGCTAACGCAGATGTCTGTGCCCGGTGTGTCAGGCATCAATGGTGTGCCCTGGGATGCGGTAGAGCTACCGAGTCAGTTTCTGGAGAACTGGTGCTGGCAGGAAGAGGCCTTAGGTTTAATTTCCGGACATTACGAAACCAACGAACCGCTACCCAAAGCGTTGCTCGATAAAATGCTGGCTGCCCGCGATTACCAGGCCGCCATGCAAATGATCAGGCAACTGGAATTCAGTCTGTTCGACTTTGTTTTGCATATGGAAGATGGCGAACATGTGGATGTGCAACAGATCCTTGGTCAGGTGCGCAATGAGGTGGCGGTGATCAAGCCACCGTCCTTTAACCGTTTCCAGCATAGCTTTGGCCATATCTTTGCCGGCGGCTACGCGGCGGGTTACTACAGCTACAAATGGGCTGAGGTGCTGTCTGCCGATGCGTTCAGTCGTTTCGAAGAAGAGGGGATTTTTAATCCACAAACCGGCGCGGATTTCTTGCATAACATTCTTGAAATGGGCGGTAGTCGCGAACCTATGGATCTCTTTATTGCCTTTAGGGGGCGGGAGCCACAGGTAGATGCGTTATTACGCCATAACGGTATTGTGGTGGCGAACAGCTGATGGCGGTTGAGTCATTTGACGCTATTTACGCCCGTGCAGCAGAGCGTAAAGGCGGTAGCAAAGGTCTTGAGTATATCGTTAGTCAGCCGCTGAGTGCGGCTGACGTAGGTGTTTTACCCGACGACCGGGTGCTGTCTGAGTTTACCAAAAAGGTGTTTCAGTCTGGCTTTGTGTGGCGTGTGATTGAGCAAAAATGGCCAGAATTTGAAGCCCTGTTTTTTAATTTCGATATCGACAAAATACTGCTGATGTCGGATGAAATGCTCGAGCAGCGCGCCAGTGACAAACGCATTGTCCGCAACCTCAAAAAGGTCATGACGATACGCGATAACGCCCTGATGCTGCATGATATCCGCCTCACTCATGGGGTTAGCTTTGGCCAGTTTGCCAACCAGTTTCAGGGCGCCAGGATCATTGAGTTGTGGCATCATCTTAAACAGCACGGCGCGCGACTGGGCGGCAACACCGGCCCTTATGCACTGCGCACGCTGGGTATCGATACCTTTATTCTTAGTCGTGATGTCGAAGGTTACTTTCGCGCCTACGATTTAATTAGCGGCGGACTCACCTCCAAACGCAGTCAGACCACCATTGCCGAAACCTTTGCCCATTGGCAACAGGAAAGCGGCCGCAGCTTGCAGGAAATCAGTCAGATTGTTGCTTACAGTTGCGGTGACAACCGGGTATAGCATTACCTGTTAAATCAACCTGGCTCCAGGGCGTAGGTGAGCATACATACTATGAAGAATATTCAGGTCAGCCATATATTGTTTGATTTAGACGGCACACTCATCGACAGTGTGCCGGATTTAGCCTACTGCGTTGATATCGCCATGCGCGAGGCCGGGTTGCCCGCCCGTGGTGAGCTCGCCGTACGTAATTGGGTGGGTAATGGGATTGAAAAACTGGTTGCAAGGGCGGTGTCCAACAGTGAACACGGCAATGCGGAACAGCCGTTATTCGATGTTGCCTTTAGCGCATTCCTCGCTGCTTATACGGCGAATAATGGCAAATACAGCAAGCTTTACGATGGGGTGTTAAGTACCCTGGACTGGCTTATCGATAATGGATACCGGTTGGCGTGCGTAACTAATAAAGCATCGGCCTTTACTTTGCCGCTATTACATCAAAAAGGGCTGGCCAGGTACTTTGATGTGGTGGTAAGTGGTGATACCTGCGGGCACAAAAAGCCCCATCCCGAGCCTCTCAATTATGCCTTACGCGCACTGCAAACAAGCGCCGATAAGGCAATTATGGTAGGTGACTCCAGAGCGGATATTCATGCCGCCAGAGCGGCCGGGTGTCCGGTCTATGCGCTGACTTATGGTTACAACCATGGCGAGGACATCAGTATCTATCAGCCAGACAAAATATTACAGTCACTGGTTGAGTTGCCGGCTATTCTGGGCGCGGGGCAATAAACCCCGTGTCAGGCGGTTTACGCCGCTAATGGTGATGGTAAGCGCCAGCGCTTTTCGTTACACTTGCTGAAGATATCATTAAAACAATGACACTGGGTCATCCCGTCAGACAGCGTCGCCTCTGAAGTCGGGATAGCAGCGGTCGGTATAAGAAGAATTTAGTTATGTCAGAACAACACGCTTCCTCGCAAAACGATGACGCACCAGCAGAACAATCTACCGATTTTGGTTTTCGTCAGGTCGACAGAAATAAGAAAGCGTCAATGGTGGCCGGGGTCTTTGACTCGGTCGCGGCAAAATACGATGTAATGAATGACTTTATGTCGATGGGCATCCACCGCCTTTGGAAGCGCTATACCATTGACTGTAGTGGTATTAAAACGGGTCAGAAAGTGCTTGATCTGGCTGGTGGTACTGGCGACCTGGCGGCCAGATTTTCGCGCTTGGTTGGCCCGACCGGCGAGGTTGTGCTGGCGGATATTAACCACTCCATGCTGTCGGTAGGACGCGATAAACTTCGTGATATGGGCATTGTAGGCAATGTTGATTATGTGCAGGCAAATGCCGAGGCGCTGCCATTTCCTGACAATCATTTTGATTTGGTGACGATGGCGTTTGGCCTCAGAAACGTCACCGATAAAGACAAAGCACTGGCGTCGATTTTTCGAATTCTGAAGCCGGGCGGACGCTTACTGGTGCTGGAGTTTTCTAAACCCACCAATGAATTACTGTCTAAAACCTATGACTGGTATTCTTTTAACGTGTTGCCCACCATGGGGCAACTGGTGGCTAACGACCGTGAGAGCTACCAGTATCTCGCCGAGTCAATTCGCATGCACCCTGATCAGGATACCCTTAAATCAATGTTTGAGCAGGCAGGCTTTGAACATTGCGATTACCAGAATCTCACCGGCGGAATCGTTGCCCTGCACCGGGGTTATAAATTTTAATGCCAACCGGACCCTTGCTGACTGCTGCGGCAGAAAATGCACTTAATCGTTTGTTGGCACTCGACCCCGATGCCCGGGCAGCGCTTAATGCGTTGCAGGGCAAGCGGCTCATTGTTGAGTTAACGGATGTCGCGCAGCGCTTTGCGTTGGTGTTTTCCAGTCAGATTGATGTTCTTTTGCTCAGCGATCCGGTCACTGAGGTCAGCAAGCATGAATGCATCATTAAAACCCGGCTGGCGGTGTTACCCAGTCTGCGTGACACTTCTCAACTGACGCGTTTAATTAAAGCCGGCGAGCTTGAAGTGCAGGGCGAGTTGGCGATAGCCCAGGATTTTTCGGCGGTATTGCAAAACCTGAACATTGATTGGGAGGAGCATCTGGCGGTTAAAACCAATGATGTCGTTGCCCATGAGGTGTTTTCGCTAATGGCTAAATTTGGTGAACGGTTGAAGTTAATGTCAGGTAAAGCCGAAGCGATACTTGGCAGTGCATTAACCGATGAAAAGCAGATAGCCGCTCACCGCCTGGCGGTGATTCATTTTTCTGATCAGGTCAGTGCGCTGCGCGATGACACTGAACGGTTAGCAGCACGCCTTGCCAGACTTGAGCGGAGTAAACAGTAAATATTATGCAGTTACTGAGGATTTACCAGATAAACCGGGTCATGCTGGAGCATGGTTTGGATGAACTGATCCCAACCAAGTGGCTACCCTGGTATGCACGTATTCTGCGCAAATGTTTGTTTTGGATCCGCAACCAGCATAAAGACAAAAGCGCCGGTGTCAGACTTACTCTGGCTCTGCAGGCTCTTGGGCCGGTTTTCATCAAATTTGGCCAGATGCTGTCGACCCGTCGTGATCTGCTCTCAGTGGATATCGCCAATGAACTGGCAATGTTACAGGACCGGGTGAAGCCGTTTGACACCGAACGTGCTCAGGACATCATAAAGCAGTCACTACAAATTCAATCCTTAAATGAGGTGTTCGCCACCTTCGAAGCCACCCCTCTGGCGTCTGCCAGTATTGCTCAGGTTCACGCTGCCCGGCTTAAAGAAGGCGATATTGATGTGGTGGTTAAAGTGCTGCGTCCGGACATTCGTAAAACCATCAAAGCGGATACCGAACTGATGTTAACCCTGGCCAGGGTTTTACAAAAATGGTTGCCGGACGGCAAACGCTTGCGGCCGGTAGAGGTGGTCAGAGAATATGAAAAAACCATCGTTGATGAGTTGGATCTGACACGTGAGGCCGCCAACGGTATGCAGTTAGGCCGCAATTTTGACGGCTCTGAAGCCCTTTATGTGCCACAGATTTACAGTGATTACTGCCGGCCCAACGTGTTGGTTATGGAACGCATATATGGCATCCCTATTTCCGATATCGATGCGTTAATTGCCCAGAACACCAATTTACGCATTTTGGCCGAACGCGGTGTTGAAGTGTTTTTTACCCAGGTATTCAGAGACAGCTTTTTTCACGCTGATATGCACCCGGGCAATATCTTTGTATCGCGGGACAATCCGGGGAACCCCCAGTACATTGCCATTGATTTTGGTATCGTGGGCACGCTGAACCAGGAAGACAAGCGTTACCTTGCGGAAAATTTCATTGCCTTTTTTAATCGCGATTATCGCAAAGTTGCGCAGTTGCATGCCGATTCAGGCTGGGTACCCTCCGACACTAACATCGACGAATTTGAAGGCGCGATACGCACAGTTTGCGAGCCCATTTTTCAAAAACCACTGGCTGAAATATCTTTTGGTAACGTGCTGGTGCAGCTATTTAATACCGCCCGGCGTTTCAATATGGTAGTGCAACCGCAATTAGTGCTGTTACAAAAAACCTTGTTGTATGTGGAAGGTCTGGGCAGACAACTGTATCCGCAACTCGACCTGTGGCAAACCGCCAAACCCTTTTTAGAAAAATGGATGCGTGAGCAAATTGGTGTAAAGGCAGTATTGACCAAGGTAAAGGCAAACCTGCCTTATTGGAGCGAAAAACTACCGGACATGCCGGAGTTGCTCTACGACACGCTTAAACAGGCAAAATACTTTCCGGAAAAGCAACTGCGTGCCAATGCACTGCTGCTGCAACAACAAAAGCAGGCGCAAAAAGCGCAGCATCTGAGTATCGTGGGGGCAACCTTTATTATTGTGGCGGCCATTGCGCCGCTTTATCCGCTCCACTGGAGCGTGTCTGGCGGGCTTGTGCTGCTTGGTTGCGGCTGCTGGTTGCGAGCCTGGTTGAAGGGGCGAAGCTAGCTACACTAAGGCTTTGCCGATTACTTTTATGAGTAAAATCAGCATCCCGGATTAACTCTCTAAATTAAATTTTGATGAAAAGTGCTTACTTTTTGTGATTTTAGTATCAATTTCTGTAGTGTGTGGTTATAGTGGTAATGTTCTTTAAGTAGTTGTGCTTCCGTTCGTTATTAACGTGGCGTAGTTGCAACCGTCGGATTGTTCTGGCGATGTATGATCCTGTAGTTAGTTTTGCCGTGAATCACCCCTAATTAAAGATGCAAGTTAGTGTCACGTGACACAAAGGTTTTAAGAGTTTTTTTGAGGTTTTTCATGTCTAAAGTAACTGGTACCGTTAAGTGGTTTAATGCTGAAAAAGGTTATGGCTTTTTAACGCAAGACGACGGCGGTAAAGACGTTTTTGTTCACTTCCGTGCTATCGTATCCGAAGGATACAAAACGCTGGTAGAAGGTCAAAAAGTTCAATTTGAAGTTGAACAAGGACAAAAAGGTCTGCAGGCGGCTAACGTAGAAGCCATCTAATGATTTATGAGGCCTCTACCGTTGGTAGGGGCCTTTTCTATTCTGAATGACCAGTCTGGGAATTCATCAGGATAAACTTCACGTTACCTCGTGAGTCATCGTCCTTCGCCTCGCTCGGTGCGTACAAATAGAGTATTGCAATATGATACGGCGGCTTTCCTGTTTATTCTTTATTTATAGCGTATTTGTTTCTGGCTTGGTGGCCGGTCAAAGTGAAGTTGTGGTGTCTTTTGCGGGCCAGCAACTGACAGCACAAGATATTCAGCCTGATGAACCCACCCGGCAAGCATGGCAGGATGATCCCATGCGCGCGGCGCGGCTCAATATTTACCGTTTCAGTAAAGCCTCTGAATTTATAGAGCGTCAGCTAATTAAAGATTACGCTGTCCGTCATGATCTGAGTGCAAACCCGGCATTTGTTGAATCCTTTAAAGCGGCCTTTGCAAGTGACACCTTAACCGGTGAACGGCTAGCCAGTCTGGCAGAATTTTCAGCCTTGCAGTTCGCCGTTGACAAGCATTTGTACGAGCGCCACGGTGGCCGCGTGATATTCGACCAGGCGCACCCAATGATGCCTATTGAAGGCTATTTTAATGTAGTACAACAGTATGTGGCAGCTGAGCAATTGGTGATTAATGATGAAACCATAGCGAAGATGCTGTGGCAGAGCTTCGCCCGTCCGAACGCCATTACCATGCAGCCAGATCAAATTGACTACACTGCGCCATGGTGGAATAAGATCACCCGATAACACTCGCGCATGCCTGTATCGCAGCCATACTGTACAAGTGAAAACGGTTACTCACAAAATAACGCGGTTGAGAAATACCGCTCTGCACCATCGGCTAAAATGGTAACAATATTTTTGCCATGATATTGCGGCATCGCCGCCAGGCAAAGAGCCGCATGTACCACTGCACCTGATGACAGGCCTACGGCCAGTCCTTCCTTGCGCGCCAGTTGTCTGGCCATGCTGATAGCATCATCGTCACTTACGGTAATAACCCGGTCGAGTATTTCTACCTTCATCCCTGCCGGTATATGACCCGGATTGATGCCCTGAATCTTGTGCTCACCACCGCGCCCCTGACTTAACAGCGGGCAGCTTTCAGGCTCGGCGGCGACGATTTGAATTGCCCGGTTACGGGCTTTGAGAAAAGTGCCGATGCCCGTTAACGTACCGCCAGTGCCCATGCCGGCAACGACGACATCAACCTTCCCGGCGGTATCATCCCATATTTCCTGACCAGTGGATTGCTGATGCGCCAAGGCATTGGCCGGGTTAGCAAACTGATCCATCGATACCGCACCGTCAAGTTGCTCAATCAGGCGTTCTGCCCTGGCGATAGCGCCGGGCATACCCTGCTCACGCGGTGTGGTAATCAGCGTGGCGCCATAGTGGCTAATGAGCTTTTGTCGCTCCACCGACATATGCTCGGGCATCACAATGGTAACGGCTATGTCGTATACCGCGCCAAGCCAGGCGCAGGCCACACCACTATTGCCCGAAGATGCTTCGACAATATGAGTCACCGGCGACTGATTATCTTGTTGCAGCGCGTTCAGCATCGCCAGCGCAGCACGGTCTTTTATTGAGCCTGCAGGGTTAAAATACTCTAATTTAGCCAGAATAGAGGCAGGATTGCTGGTGCCATTATGGATCCGGTTAAGCTTTACCATAGGCGTATTGCCAATCGTCTCGACAACACTGTCGAGTACTCTGTCTTGTCTGATAGGTGTTGTAATATTTGGATTAAGCATAACACTCACTTATTCATGCAGGGTAACAAAGCATTATTATGAGGGGATAGGGTTAGAAGGATTTGCTAATCTTTTTTGTAAGTGGCAATATTTGTGCAATATATGGTCTTTTGGTGTTGTTAAATTGGAAAAATTTTCTATAGATAAAATTGATAGGGGAATTCTTAACCTTTTACAGCACGACGCGGATCTCTCCGTTCAGCATATTGCAGAGCAGGTTGGACTTACCGTTACACCGTGCTGGCGAAGAATACAGCGTTTACAACAAAAGGGCGTTATCACCCGCAAAGTAGCATTACTCGATGCAGCACTACTGGGGCTTAACCTAACCGTGTTTGTGCAGGTGAAAGCCGGCCGCCACGACGAGCAGTGGCTGGCCGAATTTGCCCATCACTGCGCAGCCTTCGAAGAGATTGTTGAGTTCTACCGGATGTCTGGTGAATATGATTATATGCTCAAGGTAGTAGTGGCCGATATGCAGCGCTTTGACCACTTCTACAAGCGTTTGATCAAGGGAATGCCCATGGGGGATGTCACCTCGAGCTTTGCGATGGAGCAAATAAAGTATACTACGGCACAGCCGTTAACCGGGTTATAAGTGGTGTGCGTCACTGACCGTGGCCGTTGCCACTAATTTAATTGCAATAATTGACAAAAATGAGGGCCCACTAATGTCGGTTAATCCCTATTGGCAGGATCTCCTGTTACTTGATAAGCAGCTTAACGAAGATGAACGCCTGTTGCGCGATGCAGCCCGGGAGTTTTGTCAGCAGGTGCTGCAACCCGGCATCTTACAGGCGAACCGCGAAGGGCGTTTTGACCCTTCCCTGATGCGCCAGTTCGGTGAGCTGGGATTGCTGGGTGCTACCATCGAAGGCTATGGCTGTGCCGGTGTGAGTTACATTGCCTATGGCCTGATAGCCCGCGAGGTCGAGCGTGTCGACAGTGGCTATCGTAGCGCTATGAGCGTGCAGTCGTCGCTGGTAATGCACCCCATTTACCAGTTCGGTAGTGACGCCCAGAAAGCACAGTATTTACCCCAGCTCGCCAGCGGCGAGCTAATTGGGTGTTTTGGTTTAACCGAGCCTGATGCCGGCTCAGATCCGGCGAGTATGAAGACCCGGGCGACGCCGGTTGAAGGGGGGTATCGGTTGAATGGCAGTAAGATGTGGATCACTAACTCGCCGATTGCCGATGTGTGTGTGGTATGGGCGAAAAACGCCGCCCTGGACGACGCCATTTGCGGATTCATTGTTGAGCGTGGCATGCAAGGGCTGAGTACGTCAGAAATTGAAGGCAAAATGTCGCTAAAGGCATCGATTACCGGTGAAATTGTTATGGATAACGTATTTGTGCCGGAGGCTAACTTACTCCCGAAGGTGACCGGTCTCAAAGGCCCGTTCAGTTGTTTGAACATGGCGCGCTACGGCATAGCCTGGGGCGCCATGGGCGCTGCAGAGTTTTGTTGGCATGCGGCAAGACAATATGGTTTGGACCGCACGCAATTTGGTAAACCGTTGGCGCAAACGCAGTTGTTTCAGACTAAGTTAGCAGACATGCAAACCGAAATAACTCTCGGTTTGCAGGCTGCGCTGCGCGTCGGTCAGTTAATTGACAGCGGGCAGTTTGATCCGGCGATGATCTCCCTCATAAAGCGCAACAATTGCGCTAAAGCGCTCGATATTGCCCGTAAAGCAAGGGATATGCACGGCGGCAATGGAATCGCCGATGAGTACCATATAATGCGCCATATGGTGAACCTGGAAACGGTTAACACCTACGAAGGCACCTATGATATTCATGGTTTAATTTTGGGCCGGGCGCAGACCGGGTTGCAGGCCTTTTTCTGACCGCCGGGCAATCACCTAAACCCACCCCGGGCCAGTGTGCTTTGCCGGCCCGGGGCTGTTTATAGCATTACCGTTGCATTCATTTGGCAACGCTCAATTGGCAGCCATCATGAGGGCCAGTCACCAGGCTATTTACCAGCGCTTTAACATTCCTTTGTACACTTCATGGTCGAGCAACGATGGGCGCGGCAACGCGCGTGTGTTGGATAAGGCCTGTTGGGCGGATTGCCAGTCAGGGTAGGCTTTACCATCAATATAAAATAACGATGCCGTGCCGGTAGGGGTCTTGTCGAGCGGTACCACCTCTTTCAGTGACATCGGCGCCGGACCTTCATGATGTGCGTCAGCTGTGGTAATCCAGTCTGCAGTGCCATCAGCGTTAATGTCTTTTGACGTCCAGGTGATAGCCATAATCTTATTAAAGCGCCCGTCTTTTTGTATGGTTGCTATGTAGGCGTCAAAGTCGTTGAGGATCTGTTGCGCATTGGGATAGTCTTTACGGATACTGAGAGTAAAACCGCTTGTAATAAGTGGTTTGGGCGATAAAAACAGCGGCTGCTCGGCGCTATCGGCCAGCAAGCGGTTAAATTCAGCGAGAATCAAACCATCCTCCAGGGCATAGTCTGCACGGCCTTCTGATAGCTGTTTAAACATATCCAGCACAGTGGGGTTGCGGGCCCATGAAACTGCTTTAACCCGGCGTAGTTCGGTTGAGTTAGCAATGCTATTGGTGGTGGCAACGCGACTGTTGGGGATGTGCGAGAACTGGCTTACCTCATCGAGCGTATGCTCACGACTGGCCAGATAAAGATGTGAAGGCAGGTAGGTCTTACTAAAGAGCAGATTGTCGCGGCGATCCTGAAGATTAAAATGGGCATACTCGCCATCATAACGGCCCGTCAGCAGGCCGCTGCCGGAGAAGGCCGGCCGGTCTGTCTCAAGGAGCACGTCCACATTGATGGCGGCAAATGCGTTGGTGATGAGTTGGTTAAGTCGTGCCGAGGGCGCACCAGGCTCTTCCGCTACCATCGTTGGCAAGGGGTTGGCCACTAACTTTAGTGGCGACTGGGCAATGCATTGAAAGCCCCACAGACTACATAAGAGCAGGCTGCCGAGCTTGCCAGCTTGCCTGAACTTACCAACCCATACCATGTTTATCATATACAGCCTATATCTGATTGTTTACTCACCGAAAGCACCTGCCGCGCCCGGGAAGACCACCGGACTTTCAAAGCCCTCTTTACTGACACTGGCGACCCCGAAAAAGTAGTTATCAATAACAATGTTTTTCAGGGTGAATTCATTGACGTCGCCAACGAAACGGCTGAACTGCCATTGCGGTGCATCGGTATATCGCCAGTAGATTTTGTAACCGGCTAACTGTGGGTTCTGGGATTTCTCCAGCGGTGCCCAGCTCAGGGTAGTCGAAGGCTGTACTGCGCCTTTTATCGACACTTCCTGTGGTGGGCTGGGGGCCCAGGCCATGCCCGCCAGACTTACTGCGTTAAGCGCGGTAAGTTTTGCTGCATAGTCAAAGTTAACGCCGTCGAGGGTATCGCCATACTCAATACCATTTTCGGTACGCAGATCCTGGTGTTGACGAGTGTAGTTTTCGTTGGTTTCCATAATTCGTACACCCGGGTAACCTAAATCGTTGAACGGGCGATGATGACCGCCGCGGCCAAAACGATCGAGCCGGTAAATTACCATGGTGTCGAGGTTTTCTATATAGCGGTCTGCCATTAAATCAATGTAGCGCGCCAAATTGCGGCTTGGCGAGTCAACTTCGCCACCGGTAAAGCGGCGGATCCGGCCTTCGCGCTCGGTTTCAGTCTGACGGGTACCTTCGGCAAAGATGCGTGCAGTGGTGTTATTTATCACCCCGTTAACGCCTTCAATATTGCCAATCATGTCATTATTAAGTACGGCTTTTAAACGCCAGCCTTCTTTTTGGGCTTGTTCGGCCAGAATTTTACCGCCAAATAAACCCTGTTCCTCACCGGAGAGGGCTGCGTAAACAATGCTGCCATTGAAGCGGTACTGACTCAGCACGCGCGCCGCTTCGAGGGTGCCGGCCACACCAGAGGCATTGTCATTGGCACCGGGGGAGTCCGCTGTGGCGTTCATCACATCGGAGACGCGCGAATCAATATCACCAGACATTAATACGTAGCGATCCGGATCGCTAATACCTCGTTGAATGGCAATGACGCTGACGACTTCTACGGGTTCAGGAATTCGACTTTCATTGTCGATGGTGGCTGAGCTGTAATACACCTCAAGGCAATTACCGCAGGCGGCTGATATCCGCTCAAACTCGGCTTTAACCCAGCGTCGTGCGGCGCCGATCCCGCGCGTGTCAGACTCGGTTTCAGAAAGAGTATGGCGGGTGCCGAAACTCACTAATCTGGTGATATCCTGCTCAATTCGTGCCGCTGATATATCCGCGGCAATATCGTGCAGCTGTGGTTGGTCAACGTAGTCAAGCTGATCTGCCTGCAGCGTTAAACTAACGCCAGCGGCCATGAGTAAGAGTGGGCGTATTATTGTCATTGTTACCACCTGAGTGTGTATAGTTTAAAAATTTAAATAAAAGCGTAAGCGTCGCCAAACAGCGAATCCTTGCCCAGGCCGCGGGCAAAGAAGTCGTCACGGGCGACCTTGGCCATATCGAAGCGGCCAGCAATATAAACCTGAATACCTGACATATCTGCATAGTCGGCGAGCACAGCATGGTGAACCCACCCTTTGCGGCCTTGCCAGTCGTCGCTGGCGTTTTCCACTACCGGAATAAAGGTAAGGTGTGGATGATGGGCTGCCAGTGACACCAGTTCGTCGTGGTAATACAGATCTTCAACGTGCTTAGCACCCCAGTACAAAGTGATGTCGCGCTGAGGATTATCTTTTAGTGATTGCATCAAAATTGAATAGGTGTACGAAAAGCCGGTTCCGCCCGCAACGAGTACAATCGGCGTATCGCCGTCTTGCAACACGGCCTGACCGTGACCGCCGGATACAAAAATGGCCTTTTCCTGACGCATACGTTCAAGCACTTCGCCAGCGTAAGCATTACCCGGCTCCGCCCCGATGTGTAATTCCAGACGGTTATTGTCGTGCGCCGCATTGGCAATTGAAAACGGGCGTTGATCGTTTTCGTCCATGTGTACTAAAACATACTGCCCTGACTGAAAATCGAAAGAAACGTCGGGGGTTAAATCCACCCGGAAAACAGTTTTGGTCAGTGGGGCTATTCCCTCAACCTGGCATCTAATTTGTGACATGTATACTGAATCTCTTAATGTTTATACCCGGCGCAAGGGCGGGTTGTTGTGTTTACTGTGTTCGTTATGACGTGACTAATCCGCAGTCGCTTTGCCCGGCATAATGCCAAGCTCGTCCCAGATCTCATCGACCCGGCGTTTCACCGCTTCATCCATCACAATGGGCGCTCCCCACTCCCGATCGGTTTCACCCGGCATTTTGTTCGTGGCGTCCAAACCCATTTTCGAGCCTAAACCAGAGACCGGCGAAGCAAAATCAAGGTAGTCAATCGGTGTGTTTTCAATCATTACTGTATCACGAGCTGGATCCATTCGGGTAGTAATCGCCCAAATCACGTCTTGCCAGTCTCTGGCGTTCACATCGTCATCGCATACCACCACAAACTTTGTATACATAAATTGACGTAAAAAAGACCATACGCCCATCATGACCCGCTTAGCATGGCCCGGATATTGTTTTTTCATGGTGACCACCGCCATACGGTAGGAGCAACCTTCGGGGGGTAAATAAAAATCGACAATTTCGGGAAACTGTTTTTGCAAAATAGGCACAAAAACTTCATTCAGCGCAACACCCAGAATCGCCGGTTCATCAGGCGGTCTGCCGGTGTAGGTAGAATGGTAAATCGGGTCGTGACGATGGGTGATATGCGTCACGGTAAAAACCGGGAACTCGTCTACTTCATTATAATAACCCGTATGATCGCCATAGGGGCCTTCGGGGGCGGTTTCATCTTGCGCGATGTAGCCTTCCAGCACTATTTCGGCGCTGGCGGGCACCTGCAGATCGTTGCTTACCGATTTTACGACTTCGGTTTTATCGCCGCGCAATAGTCCGGCAAAAGCATATTCAGACAGCGTATCGGGTACTGGCGTAACCGCCCCCAGGATAGTTGCCGGGTCGGCGCCCAGCGCCACTGATACCGGATAGGGTTCGCCCGGATGAGTTTGACACCACTCGCGAAAATCAAGCGCGCCGCCGCGGTGTGAGAGCCAGCGCATAATAAGCTTATTTTTGCCCAGTACTTGCTGGCGATAGATGCCCAGATTCTGGCGTTTTTTGTGCGGCCCGCGTGTCACGGTGAGTCCCCAGGTAATAAGCGGCGCCGCATCACCTGGCCAGCAGTGTTGTACCGGCAGCTTGGTTAAATCCACATCATCGCCGCTAAGCACAACTTGCTGACAAGGGGCTTTGCGTACTTCTTTGGCCGGCATGTTGAGTACCTGCTTAAACACCGGTAGCTTATCCCACAGATCTTTAAGCCCTTTAGGCGGCTCCGGTTCTTTTAAATAAGCGAGTAATTTACCGACTTCGCGCAGCGCCGATACCGAATCCTGGCCCATGCCAAGCGCCACGCGTTCGGGGGTGCCAAACAGGTTCATCAATACCGGCATATCAAAGTTCTCCGGATTTTCGAACAATAATGCCGGGCCTCCTGCACGAAGCGTTCTGTCGGCAATCTCGGTCATCTCCAGTTTGGTGCTTATCGGGCGGGTAATGCGCACCAGATCACCGTTTTTTTCCAGTTGACTAATGAAGTCACGTAAATCTTTGTATTTCATAGTGCGTGGTTACCCCAACCGCTGTTTTAAGGCTATCGCATGAGTATACCATTATTGCTGGTGAGCCGATCACCGCTGGTGGACAATTCAGCGTAAAGCCAAAAAATTTACCTTCGCATAATCAGCTTCTACACTTAGCTGTGAATGCATGTTTTATGCTGTCGTGTGTCTTTGATTTAGGTTAAATAAAAGTAAATATCATCATGACTTGTCACCTAAACAGGCGCATACTAAATAAAAATAGAATGACAATTACTGCCTGGAGTGCCTATGGCTTTTTCCCACGACGTTATCGAAGAATTAAACCTGCTGCTAAAATTTCCTGCTGAAAGTTTGATGCAGGGGCTGAAAATTCACCACGATGCTACGCAGTCGATAGTAGAAGCCGCCGCCCGGCTTTATTCAAAGGGATTGATTACCCAGGTTGATGGCGGTTACCTGACCGATTTGGGTATCGATGTGGTTGAACATACCCGCCGTATAAACAGTGCAATGAATATTAAATTTAATTAGGTTTTTGCGCCGCTGGCCGATAAAAACGGATGTCAGCGGTCATTAAACTGAAAGAAGGTGTTATGCAGAGCAAAACTTTATCATTATTGATCATTATATTATCTGGTCTGTGGTTGAGTAGTGCAGAGACGGTTAATGCACAGGAAATTAAAGCGGTTCAGCTGTATACCCAGGATGAGCTGATTAATTTGATTAACCGTAATGAACACCTCGATCGGGTTGTGCTGGACCGGTGTCAGCTAAATCGCGACATTGAGGCGCGCGCCGAAGTGTTAAAAGTGCCGGCATATCAGTTTTTGTGGGGCGATATGTTAGCGTGGGGCGTTTGCCTGGAAGCCGATCCTGAGCGCGGCGTCGACTTTATGCGCCAGGCGGCTAATCAGGGATTACCCGCTGCCCTGGAACAACTGGGACGCTACTACAGCCAGGGAAAGTTAGTGCAACAGGACCGCAAGCAGGCGGTTATTTACTTACGCGAAGCCTCCGCGCTGGGTAATCTCAAAGCACAAATGCAACTGGCAGAGTTATTCATTGATGGCCATGGCTCACCCTATGATTATCAGGATGCCTACCAATGGCTTTACAATGCGGTCACCAACGATAAACAAACCCATCAGACAATTGCGAATTATTTAGCACAACTCGAAAAGTTAATGCATCCGCGTGCGGTAAGGGCGGCGCGTACGCCGCTGGACTCATAGCAATTTACCCACTATCGCGCTGTTAAAGCCCGGCTAAACAGCAGGCGCTGGCGCATGCTACCAGATGTAATTTAACAACCTTGCAATTGTGTAAAAAATAGTCAATATTGAGTTTTATTACCACGTGACGATTTTAAGCAGGGAGCGAGACAATGGAACTTGGCGCATTTTCAGTGAGTTTGGCGGTTAAAGATATCAACGCGTCCAGGGCATTTTACGAAAAGCTTGGTTTTACTGAATTCGGTGGCAATCTTGCGCATAACTACCTGATTATGAAAAACGGCCCGCATGTTATTGGCCTGTTTCAGGGTATGTTTGAAGGGAATGTTTTAACCTTTAATCCGGGCTGGGATCAGGATTGCAACAGCCTGTCGTCATTTACCGATGTCAGAGATATCGAGTCCGCCCTGAAAGACGGTGGCGTGACCTTAACCAAATCAACCCAGCCAGGCACCACGGGGCCAGAAAGTATTGCCGTGCTGGATCCTGATGGTAATGCTATTTTAATCGACCAGCACCTGTAGCGACTGGTCATTGTTCACGACGCTCGTCATGGTAATCACACTTTTCCTCAGTTTAGCCAGCTGTTCGCTGGGTCCTATGCCGTAATCAAACTTTCGTGCCTTCAGGTCAGTCGTTTTACTGACATATTTGTTTACAATCGATTTATAAGCCAGAGTAGCGTGCTGCAATGCTTTAAATTATGGTGTGTTTTGGTAAGTACCCACCAATTTTTCAGAAAGTTGTAAAAGGTAACAATATACATGAACAAATTTATTATCGCCGGCGCTGCGTCGGTTGCTTTGTTAGCAGGCTGCGCAGCAGAAAAAGCGCAGCAAACACAAGGCGCAGGCACCGCACTTAAAAGCACACCGGCAAGCGTCATTGTGTCGCCTAACGATGACCGGCAATATGCCACTTTTACCCTGCCAAACCAGTTAGAAGTGATGCTGGTTTCCGATCCGGCGGCTGAGAAATCGGCGGCTTCTTTGAGTGTGAGTGTAGGGTTGTTGCACGATCCAATGACACAACAGGGGATGGCGCATTATTTAGAGCATATGCTGTTTTTAGGCACAGAGCGTTACCCTGATACCAAAGGGTATACAGATTTTATGACCGCCAACGGCGGTCAGCATAACGCCTACACGTGGTTAGATATTACCAACTATATGTTCAAGGTGAATAACCCTGCATTTGATGAAGCGCTGGATCGTTTTTCTGATTTTTTCAAAGCGCCCAAACTGTATCCGGAATATACCGATAAAGAAAAGAATGCGGTTAATGCAGAGTGGTCAATGCGCCGTGAAATGGATTACTTTGGTCAGTTTAAACTGGCCCGCAACCTGATGGGCGAGCATCCGGCAAACCGGTTTTTAATTGGCAACCTCGAAACCCTCGGTGACAAAGAAGGAAGTGTATTACACACGGAGACCGTTGAGTTTTACGAGCGTTATTATTCGGCCAATATCATGAAACTGGCGATGATCAGTAACCGTCCACTGGACGAAATGAAAGCGCTGGCCGCGGAATATTTTGGCGCCATTGAAAACAAAAATATTGAAGATCCCACGGTTACCGACAAGCTGGATTTTTCAGTTGTTGGCGGTAAGCGCATCCATTACGTCCCGAATGAAGATGTTAAGCAACTCAATATTGACTTTACCATCGAAGACAACAGCGATCAGTTCGCGTATAAACCAAATCGGTTTCTGTCTTATCTGATTGGTTCTGAGATGCCCGGAACGCCGGCTTATCAGCTTAAAGCAATGGGCCTTATTTCTAATTTAAACGCGTCGGCGTCGCCGACCATGTACGGCAATTATGGCTCTTTTAGTATCGCCATTGATTTGACCGATGCCGGTATGCAAAACCGTGAGGCGATCGTTGCCACGGTTATGCAGTACATCGAGTTGATTCGTGAGCAAGGTGTCGATGAAAAATACTTCAGCGAAATAAAAACCAGCCTCAATAACCGTTTCCGTTTCCTCGAAAAGTCCGATGAGTTTGGCTATGTGTCGAACCTCGCTGCGGCGATGCAGGAGGTACCCGCTCAGCTGGCGGTTGCCTCGCCTTATTACTACGAAGCGTTTGATGCCGATGCTATTGAGAATGTGCTGGATCAGCTAACGCCGGAGCGAGTGCGAATTTGGTACATCAGCAAGAATGAGCCGACCGACAGTCAACTGCATTTTTATGACGGTAAATATCAGGTCGCCACTATCAGTGAAGAAGAAAAAGCCAGCTGGCAACAAGCGCCGCAGATTGCGCTGAGCTTACCTGCAGTGAACACATTGTTGCCCGAAGAATTCACTGTGAAAACCCAACCGCCACAGGACAAACCCGAACTGGTTATTGATAATAATGACGTGAAGGTTTGGTATTACCCCAGTCAGGCGTTTGGTGAGCAGCCCCGTGGTGAAATGACGGTATATATCAATAACGGTATGCCCGAGACCGATGCCAAAGCCACTGTTATGACCGCATTGTGGACCGATTTATACAACCTGCAACAAAGTGCGCTGATGACGGAAGCGGGTATCGCTGGTATGTCGATGCGCCTTAGCGATGGCAACGGTATTAGTTTACGCATCGGCGGCTTTACTGACAAACAGCCAGAGCTGTTGACGACTGCATTGGATGCGCTGGTGGTCGACGTTAATGCGCAAAACTTTGCCCAGGCAGTGGATCGCTATATCCGCGGGCTGCAGAACCAGGGCAAACGGTTCCCGTTCTATCAGGCATTCGATGCGTACAACAACATTATCCGCGAGGGGAATTTTAATACTGAGCAATTAATTGAAGCGGCTCAGGGGCTGACTCCCAAGGATATGCAAGCGTTTATGCAAGTATTGCTGAGTCGTAATCAACTGCGCATTTTTGCCTTTGGCAATTATGACAAGGCTGATTTGAACAATGCGGTAGAACGTGTGTTAGCGGCGCTGCCGGACGAGCGCACCACAGTGCCCTACGATTTTCGTCAGTACTGGCAGCCGCAACCGGGCCAAAAGCTGGTGTGGCAGGAGGATCTTAGCGTCGCTGATGTGGCGGTCATCGATATGATGGTACACCCTGAACCAGGCTACGCGACGCGCGCCGCGGCGACCGTGTTACGTGGTCACTTCAGAAGTGCCGCGTTCGATAAATTGCGCACCGAAGAACAGTTAGCCTACGCAGTAGGCGGCTTAGCGGCGGGAATTGGTGATTACACGGGTTTTGCCATGTATATCCAAACCCCGGTTAAAGACGTAGCGGCCATGCAGCAACGCTTTGAGCAGTTTAAAACTGAGTACGTAGACATGCTGGGCGCACTGACCGAGGAAGAGTTTGCTCAGCTAAAAACCAGTGTATTGGTCACACTTAAAGAAGCGCCGAAGAATATGCGCGACGAGGTAGTGCCATTTATGACAGACTGGTATCGCGAAAAGTTTGACTTCGACAGTGAGCAGCAGCTGATTGATGCCGTTGAAAAGGTCACCATGGAAGATATTAAACAGTTTTATCAGCATACTATGCTAAATGATGAGGCTGCCCATGTGTCGGTGCAATTGCGCGGAACCAGTTTTGTTGAGCAACCCTTTGCCGATATTAAAGGCGCGACAAAGATAACCAGTCTCGCTGAATTTCATGCTGACATGAAAACACAATAGCCATTACTAACATGCTAAAAACACCCCCGGTACGCCGGGGGTTTTGTTATCCGGCGGTTATTTTCCCTCAATTCGCAAATTGTCTTGCTCATTGAGTGTTTAACCACCGCAATTAGTATTATACTGGCAGCAATTAAACAACAAATTGAGTTTATATGACTGATGATCCGCACTACGAGCGGGAAAAAGCGAAATATGAAAATCCTGTTGCCAGCCGAGAGTATTTGCTGGAAACGCTAAAAGAACATGGCAAGCCCATGAGCTTTATGGATATTTGCCAAAGTGTTAACGCACAAGATGAAGACAGCCGTATCGGCATTCAACGGCGTCTGCGGGCCATGGAACGCGAAGGCCAAATACAGTTTACCAAGCAAAAACGCTATGCTGTCCTCAAACAGGAGCAGTTGATCCGCGGGCGCATTATTGGCCACCGCGACGGGTTCGGTTTTTTACGACCCGATGACAATTCCGGTGACTTGTTTATCAGTGCCGGACAAATGCAAATGTATTTGCACGATGACAAAGTAGAAGCCCGCGAGAGCGGCACAGACCGACGTGGTAAACGTGAGGCCTATATTAACCAGGTGGTCGAGCCACGCAGCGAGCCAATCGTCGGCCGCTATTTTACTGAAGACGGTATGGGTGTTGTGATTCCCGACGACAGCCGCATTAACCACGAAATTATTATTCCCCCCGAACATACCCATGGTGCCCGACAGGGCCATGTTGTTGTGGTAGAACTTACCCAGCGCCCACGACGGCGGGTGAGCCCGGTGGGGCGCATTGTCGAAGTACTTGGCGAGCACATGGCGCCCGGCATGGAAATCGAAATGGCGTTGCGCAGTTTTGATATTCCTCACGAGTGGCCCAAAGGCATTCAGCGTCAGATCGAAGGGTTAACTGATTCGGTTAACGAAGACGACAAAATTGGCCGGGTTGATTTGCGCCAACTGCCGTTGGTAACTATTGATGGTGAAGATGCCCGCGACTTCGACGATGCAGTGTTTTGCGAACCGCTGGATGACGGCGGATGGCAGCTTTGGGTGGCAATTGCTGATGTCAGTCAGTACGTGACACCGGGCAGTGCACTGGATGCTGAAGCCATTAACCGGGGCAACTCGGTTTACTTCCCGGAACAGGTTGTGCCCATGTTACCGGAAGTACTATCGAACGGCTTGTGTTCACTCAACCCGCAGGTAGACCGTCTGTGTTTAGTGTGTGAAATGACCATAAGCGCCGCCGGTAAACTCGATAGCTATCAGTTTTACGAAGCAGTAATGAACTCGCACGCGCGTCTGACCTATACCAAAGTGGGCCAGATCCTCGACGGCAACAAAGAATTGCATCAACGTTATGCAGAACATGTTCCGCATTTACGGCATTTGCATGACTTATACCGGGCCCTTAAAAAAGCCCGTGCGCAGCGCGGTGCCATTGAGTTTGAAACGCAGGAAGTAAAGTTCGTCTTTAATGCGCAGCGCAAAATCGAGAATATTGTGCCGATCGAGCGCAATGACGCGCATAAGCTCATTGAAGAGTGCATGATCATGGCAAACGTCAGTGCGGCGCTCTACATTGAAGATAACAAGGCTCACGCGCTGTTTCGTGTGCATGATAAGCCCGATGCTGATCGCTTGACGACCTTTACGTCCTATCTGAGCGAAGTGGGTGTATCCCATCGCATTGTCGAAGGCGCAACGCCGGCCGATTTCACCGATGTGGTGAAAAAAACCCGGGACCGTCCGGATCAGGAATTGATCCAGACCATGTTACTGCGCTCAATGAAGCAAGCGATTTATGATGGCGACAATCTTGGTCACTTTGGCCTGGCGCTTGAGGCGTATGCGCATTTTACATCGCCAATTCGTCGTTATCCTGATTTGGTTGTACATCGCACCATTAAAGCCATTCTGAAGAAACACGGCCACACGGTGCATGGCGCAAAAGCCTACAGTGAGGCTGAGATCGATCAACTGGGCGAACAGTGCTCCATGACCGAACGTCGGGCTGATGATGCCACACGCGACGTTGCAGACTGGCTGAAATGCGAGTTTATGCAGGATCATGTCGGTGAAACCTTTGAAGGCGTGGTAGCTTCGGTCACTAACTTTGGTTTGTTTGTACGCATTACCGAATATCATATCGATGGCCTGGTGCACATTACCTCGCTGGACGATGATTATTATCGCTATGATGACGTCAAGCAGTGCTTAAGTGGCGAAAGTGGCGCAAGGCAATATCGCCTCGGTGACCAGCTTGAAGTCAAAGTGGCCGCGGTCAACCTGGATGAACGCAAGATAGATCTGGTGTTAGACAACAAATGGTTGCAGGCACAAGGCGGCAAAAAAGGTAAAGGCGGCGGCAGACGTGCAAGTGGTGAAACACCCCAAAAAGGGAAAGCGCCGGCTAAGCACAGCAGCAGTAAGCGTAAGAGCGAGTCAGGCGGTAAATCACGACCAGCCTCGAAGAAGCGTGGCTCCAGCAGTAAGAACAAGCAATCTAAAGGTACAAAGCGCTAATGGCACAGCAAGAATGGTTGTACGGTTTGCATGCAATGCAAGCCGTGGTGGAAAATGAGCCTGAAAGGCTGATCGAAGTGTGGGTACTGAAAGGCCGCAACGACGAACGTTTGGTTAATATTGTTAATCAGGCGCGCCGCTTTGGCGTGTCAGTTCAGTTTTGCCATCGTAAAGCACTGGATGAAAAGGTTAACGGCGAGCAGCATCAGGGCATTGTAGCCCGGGCTAAAGCGGCACGCACGCTGGACGAAAAAGACCTCGACAAGCTGATAAGTAATACCGCGTCCCCGCTGCTTTTGGTGCTCGACGGTGTCACCGACCCGCATAATATTGGCGCCTGTTTACGCACCGCTGATGCCGCTGGTGCGCACGCGCTCATCGTACCCAAAGATAAATCAGGTGGCTTAACCGCGACGGCGCGAAAAGTCGCCTGTGGCGCGGCCGAGATTGTGCCATTTATTCAGGTTACTAACCTTGCCAGAACCCTTAAAGAGCTTCAGCAGCAAGGGGTTTGGGTTATTGGTACAGCCGGCGAAGCAGAGCAATTGATTTATCAAACGAAAATCACTGGTCCGACGGCGCTGGTGATGGGCGCTGAAGGTAAGGGGATGCGTCGTTTAACCCGTGAAACCTGTGATGAACTGGTTAAACTGCCCATGGCAGGCAGCGTATCGAGCCTCAATGTGTCGGTGGCAACGGGCATCTGCCTGTACGAAATCGTTCGACAACGCAGTGTATAACGAATCCCAGAGAGTAGCAGTCAATGAAAACGCTTGTTGAACTTGAACGTTGGATTCATGCTATCGATGAGCCGCATATTGTATTGGGCTATGGCAGTCTGATGAACGGCGATTCGCGTCGCCGACACTCAGATATTCCCCATCAGGGCATTGAAGTAGAAATCTTCGGTTTTGAACGAGCCTGGATCACCCGCTCTCAATCAGAAATGCAAACCTATGTGGGTGCAACGGCAAAGCCAGACAGCTGGCTTAATGCACAGCTGGTGCCCACCCTGCTAGACCCGGCTTTACAAAAACGCGAGCAGGACTATCAGTTTACGCCGGTCGCGCTGGAGCAGCTTAACTTTGAGCTTGAAAGCGATGTTACCAAACGACTGACCGAGTGGTTAAGCCAACGTGATATCTGGATTTGCGAGTCGTTAGCAATGCAACCGCCTGAACCTGATTTTCCGGTTAATCAAAGCTATATCGATACCTGTCTGGCGGGCTGCCTTGAGCTGGGCGGTATGGCGGCAGCGCAGCGATTCATTGATTCAACCCGGGGTTGGGATCACAACCGCTGCAATGATCGCAGTGACCCTCGCTATCCCAGAGCCGCTAACGTCAGCAGCGAAATGCAGGCAGTCATTGATACCATGCTGCAAGCGAACGGATGATGGACAGTCATGAACGGATGACAGACAGTCATCATCACCATGGCCGAATCCGTTTGCGACGTCTGACCCGGCACGACATTGATTTTATTCTGGCTGTTACCAGTGACGCTGAGTGGCTTAAATTTATTGGTGATCGTGGGGTAAATGATAGCGTTGGCGCACAGCAGTACATCAGCGCCTCGGGTGACAGCTTTGCTGACAGTGGTTATGGACTATGGGTGGTTGAGACCGAACAGGTGGCCGGCGATAGTCGTATTGGCTTGTGTGGATTCATCCGGCGCCCATTTTTGGCCTATCCGGATCTGGGCTATGCGTTTTTACCCCATGGTCGCGGTCAGGGCTTTGCCACCGAAGCCGTGCAGCTGGTACTCAACTGGGCGAGGGACACGATACGCTGCCAGCGTGTAAGCGCAATTTGTCGCAGCGACAATACCGCCTCTGTGCGGCTTTTAACGCGCGTGGGATTTACCCGAATTGGTCAGCTATATCAACCTGATTTGCCTGTTCACGAGCTGTACCTGCATTCAAAATAAGCGCGTTGCTGTGCGTTTTTTGTTCATCTCGTATGCTACACTGAGATAAAATACCAGTCATTAATTGTTGTGGTGGGCTGCTACCTCTACCATTGTGTCTGCAAATCAGGAGCATGGATAGCCTTGAGTTTATTGATCGCTTTAAAAAATCGATTAACCCTCATAAGTCAGCAACATGGCCGCAGGCTGACACTGGTGGCAATATTGCTGTTTCTTACTTTCGACTTCATTGCCCTGTCGCTCAATGTCTGGCTGTCTTACCGAATCGAAAGTTCAGCCATAAATATCAATCTCGCCGGTCGACAACGAATGCTTAGTCAGCGGCTGGTAAAAGGGCTGTTGATGATGGAACAGTCTCGCCTGAATGAGCAGATGTACCTGTCTTCGCTTAGCGAAGTAAATGATGCATTTGTCCGCTTCGACCAGACCTTAGACAGCTTTTACCGTGGCGGGACTACGTTATCAGCCGCCAGAGATACGATTCAAATTGAGCCGCTCAAAAGTGATGCCACAGTAAAGCTTGTTCATGAAGCAATGCGGGAGTGGACACCGTTAAGACAAAAAGTGCGGCAGCTTATCGGCCGTGAGTTTGATGATCTGCTGCTGCGGCAGGCCATTGAGGTGGCACAGCAAAAAAATAATATTCTGCTAAAAATAATGAACCAGCTCACCATTGAACTGGAGCGGGAAACTAAGCAGGAAGCTATGGCAATCCGCTTTTATCAGGGGTTAGCGTTTTTCCTCGCCATCATCAACGTTTGTGTTGCTATTGTTATGTACCGACTGCGGGTGCAAGAGGCTGACCATTCCGTTGATTTGGTGCATAACATCATGAACCGGATTGCCTCAGGTATTATCGTTGTTGATCAGAACCAGACGATCATTCGGGCAAATACGGTAATTGCTGATATGTGCGGGTACGATCTCAATGAGCTCAGTGGTTACAAGCTCATTCGACTGCTGCAAGAGCATGACGGAGAAATGTACGGGGTCAAAAAGCAGGGCGAAAAGTTTCATTGTCAGGTAGAAAGCAGTGACGTATTTATTGGCAATAACCCCGTCATTGTTTACACCATTATCGACGATAGTCAGCAACTTGCCCAGCAACAAGCGTTGACGAAGCTGGCCTACCATGACCAACTCACCGGCTTACCCAATCGCTACCTGTTTCATGACCGTCTGTCGGTTGAAATCAAGCACGCTCGCCGGCGCGTCGAAAACATGGCACTGGTCTTTATTGATTTAAATGGCTTTAAGGTCGTCAACGATCGCTACGGGCATAAATTCGGCGACTTATTGCTGGCTAAAGTCGCCAGACGAATGAAAAAAACAGTCCGTAAATCTGACACGGTAGCCAGGCTGGGTGGCGATGAATTTACCCTGTTAATGACAGATGTGAATTCCCCGACACAGTGTAAACAAATGATTGAGAAATTGCTGGCTGCAGTGTGTAAACCTTATCTTATTAATGACGCTTTGGTAGACGTTGGCGCCAGTGTAGGGGTGGCTTGTTTTCCGGCAGATGCCGATAACGAACAGGATCTGCTCAGTCTCGCAGATAAGGCGATGTATGTGTCTAAAGCCACCGGCGAAAGCCGCATTACTTTCGCCAATGAGAGCCTGCTGCAATAATTCTGCTGCAGCGCGAGTGGTTGAGATAGTGGCACGCACCTACATGATTGGGGGCAGAACCGTGGCCTTTTTAAGGATGACATTTTCGACCGGGGCGTCGGCAAAGCCTAACAATGCTTTATATTCAGTTTCTACTTCGCCCATGGCGTCTACCACGTCATAACCCTCGACGACAGTGCCAAACACGGTATACCCCCACGTGCGGCCCGGATCCAGATTGTCGTTGTCATCAAGGTTAAAAAAGAATTGCCGCGTCGCGGTATGCGGATCGTTCTGACGCGCCATTGCCACAGTGTAGCGTTCATTTTTCAAACCATTTCCCGACTCGTTAAAGATAGCCGGATACGAGGACTTTTCTTCGTAATCAAGGGTGTACCCGCCGCCCTGAACGATGTAGCCGGAGATAATCCGTTGGAACAGCGTGTCGTCATAGCTGCGCTTATCGACATAGCGCAAAAAATTATTCACAGTGATAGGCGCACGACGGCGGTCAAGCTCGATTACGATGTCGCCCATGGAGGTTTCCAGCTTTACCCGTGGATAGTAATTGTCAGGCTGAACGTGAGAGCCATCGTCTGTTTTTTTGGCAGCGAGGCTCGGAGCGGAGAGTAGAATGAGCGAAAAAAAGAGTGCTTTTAGCATGGTTCGTCCTTATCGTTTTGCAGCGCTAAAAATAACAAATTTGTTGTGACTGGCCAGCGTGGTGACATTACCGAATAAACGCTTAAGTGTATGGTAATAATCCAAATGGCGGTTGGCTACTACAATCAGGTGGCCTCCCTTACCAAGCAGTTCGTAAGCATCGTGAAACATTTGCCAGGCTATATGATCGGTCACCGCATTTTGTTGGTGAAAGGGCGGATTACAGAATACCTTGTTAACCAGAGGCGCGTCGCTAAGCAATGTTTCCAGGCAGTTACTCACAACAAAGTGGCACTTTGCCAGCCGGTCAGGAAAGTTATCCTGTACATTTTGCCGGGCAGATTCAACGGCCATATAAGACTCATCGACAAACGTCACCCGACAATTCTCTGACATGCTCAGCGCATTGAGTCCCAGTACACCGTTGCCACATCCCAGGTCGACCACATTGTCGTGAGGGTTTACCTGCATGTTATCAAGTAAGAATCGCGCGCCAATATCCAGAGACTGGCGGGAAAACACATTGGCATGGTTGCTGACTGTTACAGACTGCGCGGTTGGCAGTTGGCATTGCCAGCGTGACGGGTAAGGGTTATTTACAGATTGGTTCAGAATATTCGCCTGCGGTTGGCAAAAAATCAGCCGTGATTTCTTTTTAGCCAGCGAAGTGGAAGTTGGGCCCAGCAAGCGCTCAAACAAGTTGAGTACCGAACGGGTAATGGTTTTTACTTTACCGCCGGCAATCATTACGGTGTCAGGCGTTGCCACCTCGCGCAGCGCCAGCAGTTGGCTTTCAAGCAAAGCCAGAGTGCGGGGTATTTTAATCATGACGATGGCTGGATTGGCTGGCAATGGCGCAAGACAGTCTTGTGTCGCGACAGAAGGTCGCTGATTATTAACCAGATTTTCGTTGAGCGACAGTTCTGCAATTTTAGAGTCGGACACCCACACCGGCTGCCTGTCGGCAAATACACAACCTAAAGCGCCAAAATCATCGTTAATAATTAGCCACGGCTTAGTGGCCAGGTTATTTAACTCTGGTTGGCTGTGCACCTGCTCAATGATATATTCATCAGCACTGTCCCACGCCTGCAAGCTCTTGTGCTGATGCTTTGCCGGGTAGCGAATCAACTCAAAGTCTTGATCAAACAGGCTAAATTTGGTTGTCATGATTACAAGTATTTCCGATGTTAGCGTCAATGCAATTTAATTTATTTGCCAATCAGGTGACCTCGCTGGCTGCACTGCCATTGCCCGATGCCGATGTGTTGTATCAGGCCGGCTGGCTGTCCGCAGTAGAAAGCAATCAGCTCGCGGCGCAATTGCAGAAAGAATTACCCTGGCGGCAGGATAGTATCAAATTGTACGGCAGAGAGGTAAAAATTCCGCGCCTGCAAAGCTGGCACGGAGCCCCCCATTGCCATTACCAATATTCTAATTTAAGCCTGACGCCACAGCGCATGACGGCATCGCTCAGTCACATTCAACAGCGGCTGCAGCGGGAATTAGCTTGTCAGTTTAATTGTGTATTGGCTAACTGGTACCGGGACGGCCAGGATGGCATGGGGATGCACGCCGATGACGAGCCTGAGCTTGGTGCACAGCCAGTCATCGCATCGTTATCATTAGGGGCGGCGCGTAAATTCAGCTTTAAGCACCTGGCCAGCGGTAAGCGCACAGACTTTATTCTGGAGCCGGGCAGTTTACTGGTGATGCGCGGGGCGACGCAACAACACTATCATCATGGTCTAGCCAAGACGCGCAAACCGGTAAGTGATAGAATCAACCTTACTTATCGATACATTATTGATCCCGGTGCTAACCAGTAGCCGGGTAACCCCACGGGCAATCTCACAGGTAACCCAATGCAAGTAAAAGTCTTTATTGAACAACAGCTCAGCGACAATCTGGCCCCGCTATTTTTAGAGGTGATTGACGAAAGTCATATGCATAATGTGGCCGCTGGTGCGCAAAGCCATTTCAACGTCACTGTCGTCAGTGATGTTTTTAGCGGTCAGCGTTTAATTGCGCGTCACCGTGAAGTCAACGGGTTATTGGCTGAGGCATTAGCGGGCCCGGTGCACGCTCTGGCACTGCATACGTATACGCCGGAGGAATGGCAGGCACGCCAACAGCAATCCGTTGCCTCACCACCTTGTATGGGTGGCAGTAAAGCCGGTTAATAAATAGCCGTGCAGCGCCTGCGCTATTTCAAAGTAGCCGAAGTGCCGACAGCCAGTCAAAGGCTAAAATAGTAAAGGGTAAAGACAGTAAAGTTGTTACGGCGATGATGCTGGCGGCAAGCCGGTGATCGCCGCCCAGCGTTCGCACCATCACATAACTGGCTGCAGCGGTTGGCGCAATCGTCATGAGCAGTACAATGCCCAATGGCATGCCACGCAAACCGGCCATGTACGCTAACCCGACCATCACCGCAGGATACACCACACACTTGCTGACGCTGCTCAGGCCGATATTAAACCAGTCAGCACTAAATGAGCGAAACTGCAATGACGCACCAGTGCACAACAGTGCCAGTGGCAGTGTGAGTTGAGCAAAGTAGCCTCCGGTCGCCGATACAATTGCTGGCAATGTCCAGTTAAAATAGGAAAAAGGCAACGCCAGTAATATAGCAATAATTAATGGGTTTTTAGCAATACTTGTGAGTTGTGAGGTAAGTGAGCGCTTGCCATCCTGGTAGAAGTTCAGGACAAATACCGACAGCACGTTAAATAAAATCGTGACCAGTCCCAAATACACCGAGGCCGCGGCTAGTCCGGCATTACCGTATGTCTGAGCACAATACGCCAAACCAATAATTCCCATATTGGCGCGAAAGCCTCCCTGAGTCACCACGCCTTTGGCGTCGCGTTTTTTGACCAGGTAGTGACTGACCAACATCAGGAGCACAAAGTAGCCAAAGGTACCAATTAAACCTGTGATAATAAGTAGAGGATTGGCGGCCTGGCTAAAGTCTGCCTGACTGATAGAAATAAACAGTAAGGCCGGTAAGGCAACCGTAAATACCAGCTTTGAGGCTGTTGCAACGAACTCGTGGTTTATTAGCCTGACTCTGAGCAGTATGTTGCCCATGAGCAGTAACATCAACACGGGACCGATGACCGTGACAGCGAAGTGTAAAGTAGAAGATTGCATAAAAAAGTGGGTCAGTTAACGATAACAACAAACGCCAAGCATATCACTTTCGCCTGCGATATGTGATGCATAGCCGGCCGCAACGCTCTCACTGATTAAATGCCAACGCTGACTGGCAGATAATTAGTGAGGTAGCTAAAGGAACAACAAAGTCAGCGTCGCCCGGCTGTTGGGTTTAGTGCTGGTCCGATGGTGTCAGTACCTGCTGCAAACCGCGCTGGATCAGGGCTTTGCGGCGTTGGTTGATCATTTGGCGGGAAATAATCAGGCCAATCACGAAAGCGGCCACGGGCAACCAACTGCTGTAACCAAACAGTGAATACAATAATCCACCCAGACCGATAATCATGAACACAGGCAGCAACCAGCAATACATTTGAAATAAACGCTTTGCCGCTGGTGTAAAGCTGGTATCACGAGCTTGTTCGAGCAAGGTAAATTGTTCGTGCCTTTCACGGTCGGCAATTTCCGGAAAGTAATCGATATATTCTTTAATATCCATAACCGTACATTTGTAGATTTTTGTATGCGGCTAAGAGTGTAGGGCTGACGCTGAAAATTTACAATTTAAAAGTAGTGCAAGCGCGGCGATGCGGAGAGATCAGGGGTATTGAGCGCGGAATTTAACAATCTGTTAAAGGACAAACGATACTGTCAATGGTAGAATCCGCGCCTGTTTTTTAATCACCTCGGTGCTGAGAAGTTAATGTTTGATATCATCACGAGTAAAGAGAGCAACGTAAAAAATGACGTGCTGTCGGGAATCACAGTTGCCCTGGCGCTGGTACCTGAAGCGGTTGCGTTTGCGTTTGTCGCCGGTGTAGAGCCAATGATTGGGCTTTATGCTGCATTTATGATGGGCCTGATTACGTCTGCTATTGGCGGTCGTCCAGGAATGATTTCAGGGGCAACCGGCGCGATGGCGGTGGTCATGGTTGCCCTGGTTGCCCAACACGGCGTGCAGTATTTGTTTGCGGCGGTGGTGTTAGCTGGCCTGTTGCAAGTCATGTGCGGCGTATTCAGGCTGGGTAAGTTCATTCGCCTGGTACCGTATCCGGTGATGCTCGGCTTCGTCAATGGCCTGGCGATTGTTATATTTCTGGCCCAGTTAGGCCAGTTTAAGGTTACCGGTCCACTGGGTAATCAGGAGTGGATGACTGGCAGCATGCTTTATATCATGCTGGGTCTGGTAGGCCTGACTATGGCAATCATTTATTTGCTACCAAAGTTAACCAAGGCAGTGCCTGCCTCGTTGGCGGCGATTATTACCATTACTCTGTTAGTTCACGGGCTGGATTTAGAAGCGCGCACAGTGATTGACTTTGTGCGGGATATGCTGCCGGCAGAGCAGCGGGATACCGCCACCCTGGCGGGGGAACTACCCAGCTTTGCGATTCCTATGGTGCCATTTACTATGGACACATTGATGATCATATTGCCGACAGCGGTGATCTTGTGTCTGGTGGGCTTAATTGAGTCCTTGCTTACGCTGACCCTCATTGACGAGATGACTGATACCCGTGGTCGTGGCAACAAAGAATGTATCGGTCAGGGCGTGGCTAATACCGTTAATGGTTTCTTTGGCGGCATGGGTGGCTGCGCGATGATAGGCCAGAGTATGATCAATATTAACTCTGGTGGTCGTGGGCGTTTGTCGGGCATTACCGCAGCGCTGGTATTACTGGGGTTCATTTTATTTGCCGCACCTTTGATTGAAATGATTCCGTTAGCCGCACTGGTTGGCGTGATGTTTGTGGTGGTTATTGGCACCTTTGAGTGGGCCTCTTTCCGCATTGTACGTGGTGTAAATAAGGAAGATGCCTTCGTGCTGTTTTTGGTAACAGCCGTGACAGTGATTGCCGATCTGGCGATTGCCGTAGTGGTCGGGGTGATTGTCTCTGCCCTGGTATTTGCCTGGAAAGCGGCGCGTTATATCGATTCCAATACGCATATTGATGATGACGGTTGGAAGGTGTACGACTTACGTGGCCCGGTATTCTTCGGCTCAGTTTCCCACTTTAAAGACCTGTTTGATGTGGCAGGTGACCCTGAAGACGTGGTTATCGATTTTAAGCGAAGCCGTATCTGGGATTCTTCGGGCGTTGACGCCCTTGACGGCCTGGCCGATAAGTATGAGCAGGCAGGTAAAAAGCTACACATTCGGCATATCAGCCCGGAATGTCGCTCGTTACTGAATAAAGCGGGTAAGTTTGTTGAGATTAACGTTAACGAAGATCCGCGTTACCGGATTGCCACAGATAAGCTTGCTTAATGGGCTATGAGGTTAAATAACAAGGGGGGCTGAGCAGCCCCCTTTTTTGTCTGTGCACGGATACGTGTTTGGCCGATTACTGCCTGGAAATGGTGATATCAACTAAAGCCGCGCTGTGGCGGGCTTTAGTAACGGCTTGCTCGGTTGAATCGGCACGGGCTAATGCCACGCCTAAGCGTCGTTTGCCGTTGATAGCGGGCTTACCAAATAATCTGATATCGGTCAGCGGTTCGCTGAGCGCCGCATCCAGATTACCAAAGGTAATATTGTTACCTTCACCATACCCTAAGATGACTGCCGAAGCGCTCGGACCGTAACAGCTGATGGCAGGAATGGGGAGTCCGAGAATAGCCCGGCTGTGCAAGGCAAATTCAGAGAGGTTTTGTGATATCAGCGTTACCATGCCGGTATCGTGGGGACGGGGAGAGACTTCACTGAAAATCACCTCATCGCCGCAGACGAACAATTCGACACCAAACAAGCCATAGCCGCCGAGCGCTGCGGTAATGTTATCTGCGATGTGCTGAGCGGCCTTAAGCGCTTGTTCTGTCATGGCATGAGGTTGCCAGGAATACTGGTAATCGCCGTCTTTTTGAATGTGCCCTATGGGCGGGCAGAAGGATACGCCCTGGCGGGTCCGTATTGTCAGTAGCGTTATCTCGTAGTCAAAGTCCACATGCCCTTCAACAATCACCTTGCCGGCACCGGCCCGGCCGCCTTCCTGGGCATACTGCCAGGCACTTTCAATGTCGTCAGTGCTGGTCAGACGGCTTTGTCCTTTGCCCGAGGAGCTCATTATGGGTTTTACGAAACACGGAAAACCAATGTCATTAACGGCCTCGACGAATTGCGCCTTATCCGCAGCAAAGCGATAGGGGGAGGTCGGTAAGTTTAGTGTCTGCGCGGCCAGAGAGCGAATGCCCTCGCGGTTCATGGTCAGATGCACGGCATTGGCACTAGGCACCACAGTAAATCCTTCCTGTTCAAGCTTGAGCAGTTCTGCGGTTGCTATGGCTTCGACTTCCGGCACAATTAAATCCGGCGCTTCTAACTCGACAACCTCTCGCAGTGCGCCGGCATCCAGCATCGAAAACTGATAGCTGCGATCGGCAACCTGCATTGCCGGTGCATTTTTATAACTGTCGCAGGCGATTACCTCGCAGCCCAGGCGCTGGCATTCAATCACTACTTCCTTGCCTAACTCGCCGCTGCCCAGTAACAGCACTTTCTTAGCCTGAGGCGTAAACGGTGTGCCTAGTCGTGTCATGCGTTATCCTCTTTTGGTAACACCCAGTATATGCCATGAAACTCTGCGACCGGTTGGGTATCGTCGAGCACTTCCACCTCCAGCTCTATCCGGCATTTTCGGCCTTTGCTGAGCGCGCTAAACTTGCCCTTGAGTCGTTCCACATTGCAGGTGGCACGTGGTTTCATAGTAATCGGTTTATGATAATGAATATTGCCATCGCCCAGTACGATATCGCCTTCAAGACCTTTGTCTTTAAGTTGCAAAAAGATCATGCCCCAGCCAGTCAGGGTCGCCAGGGAGAAAATACTGCCGGCAAACATAGTGCCATGAATATTAATGTTTTTATTCAATGACGCCCGGGTTTCAAGTGTCTTACCGGTATACTGGTGAAGCTTGATCCCCATATGTTCGGTTATAGGAATGGTTTCTGTCCAGGTATTCTGTAGCTCCTGACACCACTCAGGATGCAGCACCAGTAACGAAAAATCATTGAGTTTTTTAACCATCTGCTGACGTTTTAGCAGGCCCAGTTCATTCGGTGCTTCCCGCTCTACTTTAAAGCCACAGGCTTCAAAGAAGTCGATGGATATTTCGCGGCTGTTGGTGACAGCCCGGATAGCGCCTAACTCGCGGGCGACAGACTCCAATGCATTGAGCATAAACAGCCCAAGACCGCGGCGTTGATAATCGCTGTGGACTGCAATATGACGTATCTGAGCTTCTTCGGCGGTGTTTAAGTGAACCCGCCCGCAGGCGATAATCTGTCCGTCAGTATTGACGACCATGCGATGTTCGCTGACCTGTTCGTATTCATCTTTTTCTGAGCCTGGAGGAAAATTCCAGGGCTGGCGAAGGTACTGCCAGCGGAAATGATAATACGCGGTGAGCTGCTCTTCACTTAGTGGTGTAATAACTTTAAACACAGGGGCGCATTCTCATATCTGATCGGCAGTACATTAAATATTAAGCTCACCATGACAGCAAGGGGCAGGGCAAAGAAAAGTTGCCGTTATCGTCACACCTGAAGGTGGAAAGTCACAGGGCCATCGTTAACCAGCTGGACCTGCATGTCGGCTCCAAACTGACCACAGGCAACCGGAATCCCCTGGTGTTCAAGCTGGTCAACAAATGCTTTATATAACGATTCCCCCAATTCAGGCGGCGCGCCCCGGGAAAATCCAGGCCGGTTTCCTTTACGGGTATCGGCGACCAGCGTGAACTGCGACACCACCAGTACCGAACCGCCGGTTTGGCGAATATTGAGATTCATTTTACCGTCATCATCGCTGAACAGGCGGTAATTACCTATTTTAGTCGCCAGTTTCTCCACTTCGGCCTGGGTGTCTTGTTTTTCCACGCCCAGCAATAGCAACATGCCTGCGCCTATTTCGCCAATGGTATTGCCGTCAACGGTGACACTGGCCTCGCTGACGCGTTGAATTAGTCCAATCATAACTTCATTATTGTAATGTTGATTTAAAATCATTGATGGCATCCCGCAGGGCCATCCTTATACCTTGCTCTGTACTGCTGTGGCCAGCCCCGGCAATGAACTGAAGTTCACTGTTTTGCCAGTGCTGGTGTAAGGCAAAGGCGCCCTCAGGCTTGCATACGGAGTCACAGCGACCATGGATAATTTTGCCAGGAATATGGCTGATGTTACAGGCATGCTGCAGAATATAATTTTCTGCTATAAAACATTGATTAGCCACATAATGCCACTCAAACAACGCCAGGCTCAAAACGCCCCGGTGGCCATTTAGCTGGCCACTGTCAGTCGTTATTGGGTGAACCCGCGCCGTGGCTTCTTCCCATCGGTACCAGCGGCTGGCGGCTTCGTGACGTTGAGTGACATCAATGCTGTTAAATGCGTTGCCATAATAGGTAAGTACAGACGTCAAATCGGTTACCTGTGGTATGCCGGCGACAAATTGTTGATATGCATCCGGATAAACCTGTGCGGCACCACCTTCTGGCGCCAGAAACCACTCAAAGTCACTGCGCCTGGCCAGAAAAACACCCCGTAAAATCATGCCAGTAACTGTTTCAGGTTCGTTGATTGCGGCGAGTAAAGCGAGCGTTGTGCCCCATGACCCCCCGAACAGCAGCCATTGCTCAATGCCAAGTAGCTGCCGCAACCGGGTAATATCGCTGAGCAGATGCGCCGTGGTATTAGCGGTGGTGGATAAAAAGGGGGTAGAGCGGCCGCAGCCGCGCTGATCGAAGCCGATAACGTGGTAAGTGTCCAGATCAAACAACGCCGTGTAGTTTGACGCCAGTCCCGCGCCGGGGCCACCATGCAGTACCAGTACTGGTATGCCAGACGGGTTGCCGTTAAGCTCATAGTAGACCTCATGCCCATCGTTGGTAGGCATAGTGTTGCGCTGGTAGCAGGTCGATGACATGACAAGAACTCTTACAAATGAAGATACCGAAATAATTGTAACTTAACCCTAATTCATTTAATTTAATCAGTAAAATTGTATTTAATGTTTGGAGCAATTATGGCTGGTCAAGGTTCTGGTGGTAATGTTATCGCCGCGATATGTAGTTTTTTTATCCCCGGACTGGGGCAGTTAGTACAAGGTCGGATCCTTGCTGCCCTGTTCTTTTTTGTTGTTTGCGCAGTGAGCTATGCCCTGGGGGCAACGGTGATCCTGTTCTTCATGTGGCTGGTGGGGGCAATTTTCCATTTATGGGCGATTATTGATGCTGCACGTTTCAGGGGCTGATTAAGGCCATGATTAAATTAGTAAGCGCGGTACTCTTGTTAACGGTAATAGGTGCCCTGGCGGGCTGTCAGAGTGCCTACTATGCTGCGTGGGAGAAAGTTGGCGTAGAAAAACGCGAAATACTGGTCGACCGGGTTGAAGATGCCCGTGAGTCTCAGGAAGAGGCAGAAAAGCAGTTTTCGTCAGCCTTAGAAGAGTTTTCTGCACTGTTACAATTTGATGGCGGAGAACTTGAAGACGCCTATCAATCCCTCAGTGATCAGTACGAAGCGAGTAAGAGCGCGGCCGATGACGTGACTACCCGCATCGATAAAATTGAAAGCGTTGCCGAAGCGCTGTTTGATGAGTGGGAAGCAGAGCTTGAAGAATATTCCAATGCGGGTCTGAAACGTTCGAGCCAGCAAACGCTTAATGAAACGCGCTTAAAATACAATAAAATGCTGCGTGCAATGCGCCGTGTTGAAAACAGTATGCAGCCGGTATTACAAACGCTGCAAGACAACGTGCTGTATCTGAAGCATAACCTCAATGCCAGCGCGGTAGGCGCATTACAGGGCGAACTATCGACTATACAGCGTGACGTAAAAAGTCTGTTGGCTGATATGCAAACGGCGATTGCCCAATCTGATGCGTTTATTGCCGGTATGGGCCGATAGTAATCATAATCGCAGAATGGTAAATGCAGACATGCGCCTGTAGCGCATCGCAGGAGCTCAAAGAGTGACCGAACGATAGCGCTTTTGGCTACTTTAATTGCAAAAAGTTGTTCTTAGTCAACATCTTTGGGCAACGTTTAAGGCACATTACGCGACATTAAATTTTGTCGGTGTGCGAGTTTGTATGAATCAGTTAGTGACTAAGTTAAAAAAGTTTTCGGGTTTTGTTGGTCAGGCCCGGGGACAGGAATATTTTGAACTTGTTGTTTTAGCTTTATCCGAAATTATTGACTGTGATTATGTTCTTATAGGCCGGCCAAACGAATCCATCGGAACCTGTTCGACGGTTGCCATGGCAGCATTTAACCGGCTTGAAGAAAACTTTACCTACCCGCTTAAAGGCTCACCCTGTCACGTTGTGACGCAAAGTGGTGCCTGTCGATATGATTGTAACGTAGCAAAGCTTTATCCTGATGATACGACCCTGACAGAGTTGAATATTGAGGCATATATCGCCATGCCCTTGTATGATGCTCACGGTCAAATTAATGGCTTGTTAGTGGCAATGAATACGATTCCCTTAAGCAGCGGCGAAGAAATCTCCGCGCTGTTTGAGATGATTGGTTATCGCATTGCAGCAGAGCTTGAGCGAATGGATCAAGACCGCTCTTTGAACATGTTGTCGTCCATTTTTAAACATTCAGCAGAAGCCATGCTGGTAACGGACTCAGAGCGCAACATCATAGAAGTCAATCAGGCATTTTGTGATATGTTTGGCTATTCCAAAAAGCAGGTTATTGGACTTAACCCGCAAATAGTGTCGTCCGGCGTTCAGGATCAAGCGTTTTTTCGCGACTTTTGGCATAAGTTGTTTAAAACCGGTGTGTGGCAGGGTGAAATAAAAAACCGTCATGCAGATGGCTCGATACTGGAGCAGTGGGTGTCGGTGAGCCAGATACGTGATGGTAATGGTCACATCCATCATTATACTGCTATTTATACCGATCTTACTGAGTTCAACCAAACCCAGGCTGAAAATCTCTACTTAGCCAATACTGACCCCCTCAGTCGCTTATCCAGTAAATCTTTCCTCGTGGAGATGCTCAAATCGCCCGGCCGTAAAAGTTTGTTGATGATTGGTATTGATGGTCTGCGTTACCTCAACGATGCATACGGTTTTGACCTTTGTGATGAATTGATTCGTCAAACCGCCGCTATTATTAAATCGCTCATCGTGGCGGATTGTTATGTTGGCGCAGGGCCTGGTAAATTTGCATTGCTGTTCAACAGTACCACTGATTTAAATGCGGTGGCGGAGCAAGTGGGTCAGTACTTTCGCCATCAACAGGTGGTCACTGGTGATGTCAGAGTCTTTGTGTCGCTATCCTTTGGTGGTGCCAGAGGCCGGTCTGACCTGTTAAGGTTGGCTGGCGCTGCTTTGCGCCAAAGCCGCGATAGTGGCGATTTAACCTGCGTCATACTCGACGAGGAAACGCAGAGCCAGCAATCGAACCATCGCTTACTGTTTGTGGAAGCGAATAATATTGTTCATAACGCAATCAATCAGCAACTGGTAGTGCCCTATTTCCAGGGAATTCATGATAACCACAGTGGCACAATAACGCATTACGAGGCACTGGCCAGGATTCATTATAATGACCAGGTGTTATCGCCATACAGCTTTATTGAGGCGGCGCAGGTGGCCGGAGTGTTGCCGCTGCTAACGCGACAGATCATACAACAAGCCTTTAAAGCCATGTCTCAATATGACTATAGTTTTTCACTGAACATCACCGAGTATGATTTGAATGCACAGTACCTTCAGCGCTTTTTAATGGCGCAGTGTGATGCGTATCAAATCGCTCCGCAACGAGTGATTCTTGAGGTGCTCGAAGGTATTAGCAGTTCCGGTAAGCAGAATCACCTGAAACAACTCAAAATGCTCAAACGTTGTGGATTTAAGCTGGCAATCGACGACTTCGGCACAGAGTACTCAAACTTTGAGCGCATTCTGGATATCGAAGCTGACTATTTGAAAATTGACGCCAAGTACATAAAGCGCATTGATACCGATAAGAAAAGCTACGAAATTGTCAAAGCGCTGAGCTTTTTTTGTCAGAATAGCGGCATAAAGTGCGTAGCCGAGTACGTTCACTCCCTAGCGGTACAGCAATGTTTGCTGGAGTTGGGGATTGATTACAGTCAGGGGTTCTTATTTTCAAAGCCAGCTCCCTTTGGCGAAAAATCAATGCAGGGAACAATGGCGTTTCGAATCGATGATGACTTGCCTGTGATAGTACACTTTACGCTGAACGGCCATATTCCCAAGGAAATGCGCTTTACCAAAGCGTTTCGCAATTTTATTGCAACCATGGCACAACCGGTTCGGCTCGGACTATTTGATTTCCGGCACTGTGATTACTTTCAAATGGGCGAGGCTGATCTGATTGACCGGGCGAACCTGGCCAGTATCGAGCCGTTATATCAACAGTTTCGCAAAGTCGCAGTGTTGATTGACGGCCAGTATGCAGAGAAGATGGCGGCAATATGGTGTCAGCACATAGATGCAATCTTCGAGGTACGTTGTTTTCACAGTACCGCTGCTGCCAAGCGTTGGCTGTATCAGCCGCTATTGCTCAACCAGCCCTCTTTATCGATGATACCAGAGTTGAGTAATGGGATAGGTTTATCCTGCTAAGCGCCTTACGTTTGAACGTTAAAGGCTCGCATTGGCCGGTGCTATATCTTAAACAGATACTCGTGCCGGGCAACGATCGGATGTGTTGTCTCGTGATAAATTTACCGATAATCCCTGCAATATAAGTGAGTACAGACACCTAAATAAACTCCTGTTTTTGTGAAAATACATAATCAGTATCGGTAGCCTTTAGTTAACGGTTATGGCGCACAATAGACTATACTCCCTTAGACTTTGGCTAAGAGTGCGGAGTAGTAGTGACTAAAGTCATATTGTTGTTAATGTATCTGTTGCTTGCCTCGGTGTTGGCAGGGACTCCTGCCTATGCCAGAACCAGTGAGATTCTGCAGGTGCGTCACCCTGTGAATTCAGACAATCCTATTTATCGTCAGCGTGACGAATATTTTTTGGCGCAGTTAGAGCAGGCATTAAAACTGACTGAGCAACCCTATCAGCTCATTCCTTCGCCGGTGCCCACCATGCCCGAAGATCGCAGCATTATGTTGATTGAAAATGGCTATTATAATGTGCATTGGATGAATACCAGTGAGAGTCGGGAAGACAATCTTCGCGCTATAAAAATTCCCTTGGCGAAGGGCCTGATCGGCTGGCGTTTAATGCTCGTACACGCCAGTAATGCGCAGCAACTGGCCGAGGTTAAAACCGCCGCAGAATTAAAAAATCTTGTTGCTGGCGTGGGACACGACTGGCCGGATATGGCTGTGTTCCGCCATCACAAATTCAGTGTTTTTCCTGCATCAAGTACGGCCGGTTTACAACAGATGCTAAGTTTGCGCCGCATCGATTATTTTCCACGCTCAATATTAGAAATATGGCAGGAACATGCTACTACCGAGCATCCTGAGTTGGTTATTAATGAGAGTCTGGTTCTTCAGTATCCCGCGGCAATGTATTTTTTTGTTGCTAAAGACAACGTTGAGTTACACGACAAAATTAAATACGGGCTTGAGATTGCCATCCAAACCGGCCAGTTCGACGCGTTGTTTTATCAATATTTTGGCGAAGTCATTAAAAAAGCCAGGTTGGAACAAAGACATTTAATCAAAGTCAGTAACCCGCTTTTAAACGATCAGGAATACCTAGCGAACGACGCCCTTTGGTTTAAGCCAGCAGCAATCCTCAATGAGCAATAACCGGTGTTTCTTTGATTTTTTGATGCCGCCGGCGCTTACTGGGTTATTTGGATGGCGGGGGCACTTTAGATGACTCTGCGTCGTCATCGTCGTTCAGCGTATCGCTGAGACTACAGGTAAACTCAGCGCCTAATAACACCACTATCCACGACAAGTAAATCCAAAGAAACAGCAATGGCAGTGCCGCTAATGCGCCGTAGATCACCTGATAAGACGGAAAGTTGGTCACATAAAAGGCAAAGCCTTTTTTACTCAGTTCAAACAGCAATGTTGCCAGCACTGCGCCGCCCAGTGCATGTTTAACCGGGACTCGTTTGTTGGGGACCAGCATATATAAAATAATGAACGCCGCTAATGCAGCAAAACTGGGTACCAGCTTAAGCAAAAAGGTGCCTAATCCGGGCGTGTATTCTTCGGCGAATTGTGCCAGGCCAGTAAGGTAGGATGTCATCGCAACGCTGGCGCCCATCAGCAGCGGTCCAAGCGTAATCACCATCCAGTAAATGGCAAAGGTATAAATAATCGGACGTTCGCCGCGGGAGCGCCATATGCGGTTAAGTGTTTTATCGACATTGGAGATTAGCAATATCGCCACCACAAGTAGCGATAGAATGCCCACAGCGCCCATTTCTGATGCGTTGCCAACAAAGTCACTCATATATTCATGAACCACATCGCTCGCAGTCGGTACAAAGTTACTAAAAATAAATTGTTCTAACTTTGTCCGCACTGAGGCGAAAGCCGGAAAGGCCGATAAAATGGTAAAAAATACCATAATGAAAGGAACCAGCGAGAGCAGGGTAACATAAGCAAGGTGACCTGCAGATATGGTAATGCTGTCTGACTTGCAGCGCGCAACGAATATTTTGCCAAAGCGAATAAGCTGTGGTTTGAAATCAGTCCAATTTGCTTGCCATGCCGATAAATTCACTCACGCTCCTCACGCTAACAACTATCAGGATAGTCTACCTGTTGAGCGATGCGGAGCAACCGTTTTCTTTACTGCGTCACTTGCTATCAACCGCCGTTTTGAGGCTTAACACCCAGCATGTGACAAATTGCATAGCTGAGTTCGCTGCGGTTCAGGGTATAAAAGTGAAAATGTTTCACGCCTTCTTTGGCGAGTACCTTGACCATTTCCATGGCGATATTGGCACCCAGTAAATTACGCGTGGTCTGGTCATCGGCATCGAGCCCTTCGTACAGTTTATGCAACCAGCCAGGCACATGAACGTTGGTAAAACCGGCGAATTTTACCAGGGTCTGGTAGTTCGTTACCGGTAGAATGCCCGGTACGATGTCCAGATCAATGCCAGCGGCGGCGGCACGGTCGCGAAAACGCAAATAAACGCTGGTATCAAAAAAGAACTGTGTGATGGCTTCGCTGGCGCCAGCTTCAGCTTTTCGCTTGAGGTTTAGCAGGTCAAATTGAGCGTTAGGCGCTTCGGGGTGTTTTTCCGGATAGGCGGCAACGGAGATGTCGAAGTCTTCAACCTCTTTGAGCAAGGCGACTAAGTCGGAGGCGTACATATCGGTCTTGTTGACCCCCGGCGGTAAATCACCGCGTAGCGCTACTATGCGGCGAATTCCTGAGTCCCAGTAGTCACGGGCGATTTGCTTTAACTCCGTGGCGCTGGCATCGACACAGGTTAAATGGGGCACTGCCGCCACACCTGTTTGCTGCTGAATACGTTTCACCACGTCGTGAGTCCGATCGCGCTCGCCACTGTTGGCCCCGTAGGTGACCGACATATAAGCAGGCTTTAAAGGCGCCAGGCGTTCCACTGACTTCCAAAGGGTTTTTTCCATGTTTTCGTTACCCGGCGGAAAAAACTCAAAAGACACGTCAATGTCGCGTAATTCTGATAACGATTGATTAAGGGCATCGATTCCCTGCGCGTAAGACACCATGGTATATTCTCAGTTAGCTCAAACGGACGTTTAGACGTCTAAACTAAATAATATATGTCTAGACGTCAAGCAGTTTACACTGCTCAATTGACCTTTTCTGTGGTTTGTTTAGAATTTCTTATAACAATAATGATAGTAAAGCTGGGAATAAAGCATGGCAGAGTGGGACGGAAAGTATATTTACCCGTACGCGGAGCACGGTAAAAAAAGTGAACAGGTTAAAAAAGTCACTGTTTCAATTCCGATCAACGTATTAAAAGTGTTAACCGACGAGAGAACCCGGCGGCAAATTAATAACTTGCGTCACGCCACAAATTCCGAGCTGTTGTGTGAGGCTTTTGTGCATGCCTTTACCGGTCAGCCCTTGCCTGATGATGAGGACTTGCGTAAAGATAATCCAAACCGCATACCGGCTGAAGCACGCCGAATTATGCAGGCGATGGGTATCGATGTGGATCTCAAGGAAAATGAACTGGATAAAGACGCCGACTAAACACGTCTTTGTTCAATAATAAAAAGGCCGCTTTATAGCGGCCTTTTAAGTTTCTGTCGAAAGGTGCGGCCCAGGGACCGGTATTATCAAACCCGGGCTGGTTACCAATGAGGTGGTAATGCGCCTTGGTTTGCTATTTAAAGTTATGCTTTGAGTTTATACATCTCTTCTAATGCTTTTGGCATTGCTGCCGCATATTTCTTAACGTCTTCAATTCGACCAGTACTGACACGTGACCATTGATAATACGTACGGTACTGTCCGCGAATTAACACATCCTGTTGCTCCATTGCCTGGCGGAATGCGTTGGCGTCACCGTCATCACCTAAATTAACAAACACAAAGTTTGTGGTGGATGGCAAAGCAGTCAGGCCATTGGCTTTTACTGCATCAAGGATAATCTCACGGCCTTCTTTGACTTTTTGACGTGAGAAGTCTTTAAACGCTTCATCATTGTAGCTGGCGATGGCCGCGGCTAAGCCTGCCTGGTTAATTGAATATCCACCCAGGCCAAACTTATTGATGAACTCCATATTCTCTTCACTGCCCAGCATGTAACCAACACGCATACCTGCCAGACCGTAAATTTTTGAGAATGTCCGCGCAACAATGATGTTGTGACCTTCATTAATTAACGGAATCATGGAATGCTTAGGGCCATCTTCGATAAGTTCGTTGTAGGCCTCGTCAACTAATACCATGGTTTTCTTCGATGCTTTAATGCAGAACTCACGCAGCTTCTTCGGGTCAAGCAACTTACCGGTTGGATTGTTAGGGTTACACACGTGTACCATGGCAATGTCATCATCGATGGCGGCGTACAGTGCGTCGAGGTCAATATCCAGCTCCGCGGTATTCGGTACGCGAACAATTTCCGGACCGCCCTGACTAATGGGTGCCTTAGAGGTGGTATCCCAGAATAAATCCGGGCCAAGGATTTTACCTTTACTGGTTGCCGCAAAGGCCGCAAAAGCCAGGATCAGGCTTGAACCTGCAGTGATAGAGACATTTTCGGGCTTCAAACCATTTGATTCAGCCAGCATATCACGTAAATACATGCCTGCGCGGTAGGCATAGTAAGCACCGCCCGAGCGGCTTGCCTCAGCAATGGCTTTCAATGCCAGGTCGCTCGGACCATACGGGTTTTCATTGGCGTTCAGCTTTGCTACCCCAGGCGTTGGGCCATACATAATTTGCGGTGACTTCATAGGCTGGGCGGCCAAGCCTGCAGGGGTAATAATACCCGTTGCGCCAGCGGCTGATGCTGCGAGTGAGCCTCCTAAGAAAAGTCGTCTTGATGGATTATAAGTCATTGAGTGTTCCTCTTATTGGAGTATGTGACCGACTATAATGCTTTACTAAACATGGCTACGGACACGATCACCAGGTAAACGCCAAACAAGCGTTTAAGCATTTTTTCGCTAAAACTGTGGGCCATCGATGCGCCTATTGGGGCAGTCATGATGGAACCGATACTAATCGCTATTAAAGCGGGCAGGTTGATGTAACCTACGGTACCAAACGGCATGGTGGCCGGGCTGGCATTGGTCATGAACAAAAAGCCAATGGCGCCAGGTAAGCCTATTAAGAAGCCGACGCCCGCTGCGGTGGCTACCGCTTGCTGAATAGAGCGTTGGCACATGACCATGGTTATGACCATTGGCGTACCGCCACCGATACCCAGCAGGGCTGAAAAGCCGCCGATCACAAATGCCAGCGCGGCTTTGCCAACCCCTGTTGGCATGCTGAAGGTCACCCCTGGGCGAACCACAAAGTCCGGGAACAGGAAGTAGACTGAGTACAACAATACACCGGCAGCAAAGACGATGGTGAGTCCGCCGCTACTGGTATGGTTGGCAATTGCTAAGCCACCTAACACACCCAGCACGATCCAAATAAGCCAGGATTTCAGAATGACAAAGTCAACTGCGCCGCGTTTTTTGTGCGCCAATACTGAGCGTGCACTGGAAATTACGATAGATGCCAAAGAGGTACCTATTGCAACCTTTACCAGTTCGTCAGAGGCAGGGGTAAAAAAAGGAAAGACCGCGAGTAGGGCTGGTACAACAACAAAACCTCCGCCATTACCAAAAAGGCCGGAAGTAATGCCGGCGACAGCGCCCGCTACACACAACGTGAGGACGAACCAGACGAGTTCAATCTCCATAACAACAGTGCTCCACTTGAGTTCAACAATTATAGGTTATTTATTATTATTATAAGGTAGAAATTATAATGTTTTGGGCGGATTGTCGCGTTCATAGCGATGAGTTACCTGAATAAGTCGACCAGCCATTTGGCTGGTCGACGACAGGTTAATTAACTGCGTTGAAGTGCAGTTTAGAAAGAAGCATTAAGCTTCATGTAGTAGAAACCACCTTGCCAGTCAACGATAGAATCAGAGCGGTAGATACGCCCACAACAGGTTTCGCCGATTTCACCTGGATCAGGATAGTTGTCGAACAGGTTGCGTACACCGGCAGATAATGACAACGTATCTGTCAGGAAGTAAGTACCTTCCAGGTCGAACATAAACTCAGGCTCAAAGATCTGAATAGCTGAAACTGTGCTGCCACCTTCAGAGTTTGAATAACCACCAAAGTAGTTCATGCGGGCAGTGAATGACATGTCTTCATAAGCGTGTTTAACAGACAAAACACCACGTGTTTCCGGTAAACCATTGAGGAAGTCATAAACGGCTTCGTTGTTGAAATACACCTGTGGGTCAGAGTTAAATTTCTGCGTACCATAGTTCATCGAACCTGTGATAGTGGTATCACCAGCTTCAGACTCAAAGTTATAGGTAGCAACAATATCAACACCCTGCGTTACTGTATCGAAGGCATTCTGGAAGTAGAATACACCACCGATGGTGTTGGCACCCTGAACACCTGCAGCATCAAGCGCTAAGTAACGCTGGTAAGCGTCATAACCAGCGGCATCCGGGTCGGTGACTTCGGTAGATGACACATCAAGCGTTGAAATCGCATTTACGCGGTCTTCAAGTAAAATACGGTAGAAATCCACAGTTAATGTGAAATCACCGATGTCAGCAGTCGCACCAAGCGTAAAGTTAGTTGATTTCTCTGGCTTAAGTTCTGAAGCACCCAATGCCTGAGCAACTACACTGCCCGCCGGGAACAAACCGGTTGCAACCGGGAAACCATTGGGCAAACGGGTTGATACGTTAGTGGTACCTTGCTGACCAGGAGTAGGCGCGCGGAAACCTGTACCGAATGAAGAACGTACTGCAATTTCATCGGTAACCTGGAAAATACCGGCAATCTTGTAAACAACTTCTGAACCAAAGTCAGAGTAATCTTCATAACGGATAGCCGCCTGGGCAAACAATTTATCTGTGATGTCACCCGAAATGTCACCGTATACAGCGAATGAATCGCGTTCATAGGTGCCAATGTAATCAGCTGAATAACCAGGGAAACCGTTTGAGCCTACACCTACAGCGGTATAAACCGGATCGTTTGGATCGCTACAATCCAAACCGTTAGAGACTGCGGTAGCAACAGCTTCTGCTGAGGCGGTGCCGTCACAGAATCCCCATGGATCGGGTGACGAGTATGGACCTACCCGGTAAGAGTCCGGGTCACCTGCTGAAATCTCGTAAGATTCTTCCATGTAGCTGGCACCAAAGGCCAACACATAAGCGGCCATGTCGTAGGTAAAGTCAGCCTGGAATTGTAATTCGTCGTTGGCTAGATCGCCCGGCTTAAACGAGGTGGGTGAGTCCGGTCCCATTGACGGGTTGATGGTGTTTTTCAGGGTATAAGAAATTTCGTTATAACCGTAACGACCACTGATGTCATAGCCCAAACTTCCGGTCATGCCTTTCAGGCCGCCCACAAAAGAGTAATCGGTGATATCACCAAAGAAACGCGGGGTAAAACCACCTGGGAATTTTTCTAATGGTGTATAAATTGTGCCATCAGGTTCACGCAGATCTTCAATAGTACCGTTACCTGGATAACGGTAGAAGAACGAACCGTCACCTTCACTTTCTGAGTAGTTAGCAAAGGCATACAATTCCATATCATTGCTAATCGCGTAACCACCATTTACAAATACTTTGGCACCGCTGTAATTAGGTTGACCCCAGGGTTGTACCTGCGATGAACCGTGCACTGTGCGTCCTTGCTCTTCTGCGGCGGCGATATATTCAGGTGACTGTTCGTCAACACAGAACCAGCTTTCACAGTACTGCTCACCACGGTAAGTAGCTTTGGAGTCGGTCACCTCAGCAGAGATACTCAGGAAGCCATCATCACCCAGCGAGAAGCCTTTGTTACCGCTAATGGTATATTGCTCACCGTCGCCTTCGAAGTAACGACCAGTGTCCAGTGACAATGAGCCGCCTTCGGCATTGCGTTTAAGCTGGAAGTTCATTACCCCGGCAATCGCATCTGAACCATACTGAGCGGCGGCACCATCACGCAGAACTTCGACGCTGCCAAGAGCGGCGGCAGGAATGGTTGCCAGGTCAGGACCCTGGGTACCGGAGCCACCAATTTCAACTAATGAGGCGCGGTGACGACGTTTGCCGTTTACAAGCACGAGGGTTTTATCCGTTGGCAGACCACGTAATTGCGCCGGACGAATAAAGGTACCACCATCAGAAATTGGCTGACGAGCGATGGTGTAAGATGGAACGAGCGTCATCATAATGTCATTCATATCTGAAGAAGCGACACCATTAATATCTTCGGCGCTGAGTACATCAACCGGAACTGGTGAACTCGTTACAGAGCGAGGTGCACCACGGGCTCCCACAACGGCGATTTTCTCAACGTCTTCTTCCGCGGCTTCTTCTGCCATTACATTGGTAGCAACGGTCATCGATAGCGAATAACCGGCAAGACCTGCCAGTATTGCTGCATTTAATTTTTTGAGTTTCATCATGTGTTCCCTAAATTGTCATATCGCTATGATCTTTTTAAGTGCAACTACGAATGGACGTGAGAAGACGCCTCTGGCTAAAAGTGCCCCAAATTGGTTCGTAATAGCACCAAATTTAAACATTATTTGGACTTAATGAGCGCGTCAGACTTTACTGACAACACTACAGAGACTAAGAAAAGTGCAGCTATTTCCGGAAGAAAAAAGAATATTGAGGGCTATAAGTAAAATATAGAGCTATCATTATTATTCATATTAAACAATGACTTAATCCTCATTTGCTGCAATAAAATATTTTATAAAATATATGCAGATAACAACCTGTTAACACTTGGGTATTAAAACCTGACCATTTGGTGGCATGTAACTTGCTGAATTCGAAGTAGAAATCATTTAATTTCGAAATAATGAATGATTTGTTACAAGCCATTGATTTGCTGTGTTATTCAAAACAGTCGGCAAGTCGCTATCAATCAGTTGAGTAATGCGTAAATGAATTCAAAACAGCTTCAGTATTTTCTTGTGACAGTACAAAAAGGAAGTATTGCCGCTGCAGCGCGTGAGCTTGATATTGCTCAGCCTGCGATCAGTCAGCAACTGGCAAACCTCGAAAGAGAAATGAGCTGTGCATTGTTTGATCGAAGCTTTAAAGGCGTTAGTCTCACCGCGGCAGGAAAGATGTTCGAAAAGCATGCGAAAAAGCTCATCGATGATATTAATGTGGCCAAAATGGAATTGCAGCAGCTGGCGTCTAATCAGCAGGGGACGGTAAGGGTTGGTATGTTGCCGTCAATTGGTAATGTATTATCCATGTCGCTGATTGCTCAGGTCTCACAATGGCATCCACAATTAAAACTGGAGATCAGCACTGGCCCTTCGTACGCGGTAAAAGAATGGTTGCAAAGCAACCAGGTTGATATCGCCCTCACTTATGAGCAGGAGATCGAAGCGGGTTTTATGTCGCTTTATCCGCTGATCGAAGAATACATGTATCTGGTGGTCGGCGTTAATGATGCGTCTGCGTATTATCAGCTGTTAAAACATCGGGAAACCATTTGTTTCTGGGAATTAAGTGAGTTTGAACTATTAACGCCAGGACCTAAAGATGCACTGGGACGGCTCATTGACCAGTACGAGCACGATACTGGTGTTGGGTTAAAGCATGATAAAGCCTATTCAGGTCAGCTTATGACCGGGCTGCGCCAGGTAATCCAAGGCGAAGGACTGATGATATTACCCTCAGCCGCCATGTACCACCTTGAGGAAAGTAAGGTGGTGCAGTCGATTAAAATTATTCAGCCTGAAATGAAGCGTAAGGTATTGGCTGCCACTAACAGTAATTTCGCAATGACGGATGCCATTGTGAAAATGCTCGCGATTATTCAGGAAGTTACTTCCAAAGAACAGCAAGTGGGTCATTGGCGCGGCAACCTTGTAGGTCAATTAGTTCAGGATGATGCTAAGTTACATGTGCCGGGTTCAGTCGCTATCTAAGGGCTTAGGTTACCGCATTCGGTTTGCGACGACGTTGCTGCAGCCATAATAATGGTGCACAAAGGGCAAATAACCCTAATGCATAAAGCATCTTACTGCCCAGCCCTACGGCGATGACGCCACAAAACAGAGCACTGAAACAGACCTGCGGGCGGTGACGCCGCGACAGCAATTTGTAAGCAGCCAGCATACTGGCCAGATAAATAAGTACAAAGACACCATTCACCCAGCCAATTAAATCTTCAAGATTGTACGCACTCATATGAGTGAAGATAAGGGTTGCAGAGATGACGGCCAGAATGGTTTGTAACGCTCGCTGTGGAATACCATAGTGATTTAAAGTGGTAAAATAAGCGGGGAGTACCCCATCCTGACTCAAACTCCAGCAAAGGCGCGATAAACTCGCGGTATAAACATTAACGGTAGCAAGGCCACCCAATACGCCCAGCACGCCAATCACGTACCCACCATATCCTCCTACCGACTGATCAAACACGGCAGCCATCGCCAGCTTACTCTCTGGTGTGCCAGTGACCAGATAAGTGCAACCCAGGTATATGCCGCCCACTAACAGCGTGCCGGTCATGATCGCCGGTATCAGATCCTTTTCTGGCTCGCGAAAATCGCCGGCTAAGTGTGACAGCGCTTCAATACCCAGAAAGCTCCAAAAAGCCAGTCCCATGGCTGACAGCATGTCGCTGACATTCAGTGCGGTGTGCGTGTTTAATTCGGGCGGGGTTGCCGGTGTTAGCAGGCCTATGCCCAGGAGTGTCAATACCACCAGTGTAATCAGCAAGGTGAGGCCAAGTTGTAAGGCGGCAGAAAACTGAATGCCACGAAAGTTCAGGCACCACACTAAGCCAATAATTGCCAGTTGAACAGGCAGGCTGAACGCCGGACTCAGTTGAAATAAAGACTCAACAAACCAATAGGTCATGATAATGGCCGCCGGCGCGCCAATGGGTACTACACATAAAAACAGCACCCCAACCGTACGCCCAGCGGTGAGGCCATAGGCTTTTTCTACAAAGTAGGCGGGACCACCGGCGTGAGGATATCGCGCAGACAAGGTGGCAAATACCAGCGCAACAGGCAGTATCGCAAGTGTCAGAAGCAGCCAGGTCAACAATGCCCAGTCGCCGGCAACAATCACCGTCATTTGCGGTAAAATAAAGACACTGGTACCCAGTAATGTTGTGGTGAGTAACCCCGCTCCATGCCAGCGGCCAATTTTTTGTTGACTGGAACTCATAAATGAATGACTTAATGATGGCGAAATTGTGATTATACCGCGCATTGTCGGAAAACGGACGGGCTATTTTAGGCGCTGGCACTGAGCATGCTGTGACCAAAGTGTTACTGTCGTGCTAGTATCGGTGTCAGTGTTTTTGACACTGTGACGCAGAACCTTTGCTAAGTAAAAGTTAATTCTTTGAAATTCAGTGCAAAAGTACCTATGGCCTGAATTATGCTGCAGTGAAGCATAAGTCATAAAAGCAATGGGCTTTTAGGTACTCAAGGGAGTTAAACGAACTCTGGATGGTACAATGCCAACACAGGAAGAGTAGTAGAGGTATTTTATGTCTTGTTTAACCCGGCAGTTACAACACAAACTTGCTCGCTATATTCAGAAAAAACTTAATGTTGAATCGCCCTGCGATCCGTCGGTTGTGAGGGATGAGCTGATCAATCGCGGCGTGTGTCCGTGCAGCGTCACCGAGGGGCAGGTCAGGCAAATCTTAGAAGTCGCAGGGTATAAGTAGCCAATCCCGCTGTGCAAGGTCTCACCGACCTTTTTTAAGTATAAAAAAAGGCGCCTCATCAGCAATGATGGGCGCCTTTGTTGTCGGGTTTTAGCGATTTACTTAAGATCGAAACGGTCGTTTTGCATTACTTTTACCCACGCATCAACGAAATCGTTGATGAACTTGGTGTTGGCATCGGCTGACGCATACACCTCAGCTATGGCGCGTAACTCTGAGTTAGAACCAAAAATCAGATCAACCGGAGTCGCCGTCCATTTCAGCTCGCCAGAGGCGCGATCACGTCCTTCGTAAACACCTTCATCGTCAGTTTTACTCCACTTGGTGCGCATATCCAGCAGGTTAGTAAAGAAGTCATTACTTAAGCTGCCTGGCTTGTCGGTAAATACACCGTGGTCCATGCCTTTATAGTTGGCATCCAGCGTACGCATACCGCCCAACAGTACAGTCATTTCCGGCACCGTCAGGTTCAGCAGGTCAGCTCGTTCCACTAACATCTCTGCTGGCGACAGGTAGTTCATCTCCGGCGCGTAATAGTTACGGAATGCATCAGCGGTTGGCTCAAGTACCGCAAAGGATTCAACGTCGGTCATATCCTGTGAGGCATCCATACGACCCGGTACAAAGGGCACGGTGATATCGTGACCTGCATCTTTAGCTGCCTTTTCCAGTGCCGCAGCACCCGCCAGGACGATAATGTCAGCAGTTGAAATTCGCTTGTCACCCGCTGCACTGCGGTTAAAGTCGCGTTTTACTTTCTCAAGCGCCATCAGCACTTTGTCCAGCTCTGCCGGGTTGTTCACCGCCCAGCTATTTTGCGGTGCAAGACGAACGCGGGCACCGTTTGCACCGCCGCGCATATCAGTACCACGATAGCTTGCGGCTGACGCCCAGGCCACTCTCACCAGTTCAGGAACCGTTAAACCGGTATCCAAAATGGTGTCTTTTAACTTCGCCACATCCGCATCGTTCACCAGCGTATGATTAACGTCTGGAATCGGATCCTGCCATATCAGCGCTTCTTCTGGCACTTCATCACCCAGGTAGCGCGCACGCGGTCCCAGGTCACGGTGATTCAGCTTAAACCACGCTTTGGCAAAGGCCAGCTCATATTCGTCCGGGTTGGCGCGGAAGCGCTCGGCAATCTTGCGAAACTCCGGATCTTTTTTGATGGCGATGTCAGTAGTAAACATTATTGGAGCGTGACGTTTACCTTTTACATGCGCATCGGGTACCATCTGGGCAGCAGACGGATCATCCGGCACCCACTGAATTGCCCCCGCCGGGCTTTTCGTTTGAACCCAGTTAAAGCTAAACAGGTTATCCAGGTAGTTGGTTGTCCACTGAGTTGGTGTCACCGTCCAGGCGCCTTCTAAACCGCTGGTGGTGGTGTCTTCAGAGTGGCCTTTGCCACACTTGTTTTTCCAACCGAAACCCTGCTCTTCAATATCGGCAGCAGCCGGCTCAGGGCCAACGCAGTCTTCTGGCTTTTTCGCACCGTGGGCTTTACCAAAGGTGTGGCCACCGGCTATCAGGGCGACGATTTCCTCGTCGTTCATGGCCATACGACCAAAGGACATACGAATGTCTCTGGCGGCGGCCAGTGGATCAGGTTTGCCGTGCGGCCCTACCGGGTTTACATAAATAAGGCCCATCTCCACAGCGGCTAATGGCCCCTTGAGCTTGCCATCTTTACCACGGCGCTCGTCGGTGAGCATTTGTTCTTCGGGACCCCAGTAAACGTAATCCGGCTCCCAGTCGTCTGCGCGACCGCCAGCATAACCGTAAGTTTTAAAGCCCATGTCTTCCAGGGCAACATTACCGGTCAGTGCCATTAAGTCAGCCCAGGAGATGTTGCGGCCATACTTTTGCTTTACCGGCCAGAGTAAGCGGCGGGCTTTGTCGAGGTTGGCATTGTCCGGCCAGCTGTTAAGCGGATCAAAACGCTGTTGACCACCCCCGGCTCCGCCGCGACCATCATGAACGCGATAGGTACCGGCAGCGTGCCAGGCCATACGTATAAAAAATGGACCATAGTGGCCATAGTCTGCTGGCCACCAGTCTTGTGACTGTGTTAGCACTTCACGAATATCCGATTTGACCGCTTGTAAATCAAGCGCGTTAAACGCTTCGGCATAATCAAAATTGTCACCGTAAGGATTAGATTCGACGCTGTGCGCACGTAACTGCGTTAAGTCCAACTGTTCCGGCCACCAAAAACTGTTTTTCTTTGCTTTGCCAGCTTCTGCCGATACGGTTTCGGCGTGGACTGTTGGTGTCAGTACAACCGGCGACAGTGCAAAGGCAACTGCTGCGGCGATGGATAAGGTCTTTTTCATTGTCATAATTGCTCTCCTCGTTACTGGACGATCCCAGCGTGTTAACAACTTAATTGTTAGCGAGAATGGCCGATTTAGATAATTGAAAAATCAGATTGTCATGATTGGAAAATGCGTAAGTGAAATAAAACATTTTAATAACAATGGCTTCTATTTAATTTTTAGCGGCGTAAAAAATTCGTGCGCGGTGGTGAAGATAACGCCGAAAAGATGAGCTAAGGCGGCGGTTTCAACATTGCGATTGCTTTTCTGAGCTAAAGCGTGGTGTTTTCCCGACTTTTAAACCGGTCTTACAAACGCTGTTGAAATTAAAGTAATGCAATACATCCTGTTGATAATAAATTACTAATTGGCTACTACTGAGTAGCAGGTTGATTATGGTATGCTCATTCTTCGTACCCCGGCTGCGCGCCATTTACTTCGTTTATGATTATGGGAACAACACAACGACATTTGGTCAATTTGGATATGCTGCTGGCTGATGTAGAAATGCTCGATACATCACAGTACAGCAATCACGCGCATCAAAAGTTGCTATTGGAAATACAAAGTGTGCTGGAACAGCTGGAAATAGCTGTTCAGCACGAAACCGTATCGTCTTTTCAAAAAGCCGTGGCGGCCACTGGTTTGGCTAAAGCGCTCGAAGATAAGCGCATGCCAGGTATTTACAAGCGTTTGATTGGTTATGTTTTGCAATACTGGCAAGCAGATAAAAAAGCGGCAGAGATACTCGCCTCAGAGTTTGACGGTAATGCAGATAAACGTTTGGAATTACTGCAGGTGAAAGGTATCAAAGCTAAATCACAGTTTAAAACAGTTGCCCGCGCAATGGGACGAACCGATTACGAGCATTTTATTAAAGCTCTGGGGTTAGTTCATGATGACTGGCTATGGTCCTGACCCTCCGGATGCAAGCTCCACTGCCGTAAGCTGAGCTGATTAACGGTGTTTTTTAATCTGAGCCCGGTAACTTAACGGGATGCTGAAACAAGGGGCCAAAACACTCCCTGCCCACAACTCACGCACCAACATTAATTCGCTGTTGATGTCATCCGGTAAGCTCGCTGCTGACGTATCAGGATTTATTTGGTAACAACAAGGAGCGCGCGTGCCTGAGGGGCCGGAAATACGTCAAAGCGCTGATGCGCTTGCGCAAGCATTGGTTAACCAGCGTTTAGAGCGCGTAACCTTAGGGCTTGACGCCCTGAAGCCATTTCACAGCCAGCTCACCGGACAGCTGGTTAAAGCGGTTACCTGCAGAGGCAAAGCCATGCTGATTCATCTGGCGAACGGCTTGTCGGTATATTCGCATAACCAGTTGTATGGCTTGTGGGTAATCGCAAAGCGGGGCGAGATACCAGACACCCGGCGCTCGCTGCGTTTAGCGCTGCATACAAAAGAGCGTAGCGCGCTGTTATACAGCGCCTCGGATATCAGTGTGTGGCAGACAGAGCAGTTATCACAGCACCCCTTTCTGCGTAAGCTTGGTCCCGATGTACTCAGTGAGCAACTGGATGCCAGCGTTATTGCTGAGCGGTTGCTGAATAAACGTTTTAGTGGCCGGCGCTTGTCCGCGTTGTACCTGGATCAACACTTTGTTGCAGGGCTCGGCAATTACCTGCGTAGCGAAGTGCTGTTTTTTGCCGGGCTGCATCCGGATAAAAAACCCAGAGAACTCACTCACGCAGCTATCCATCAACTCGCCGAACAAACCATTATCGTATCGAAGCGCTCTTATCACACCGGCGGCTATACCGTACCTGTTAAAGCAAAGCAGGTACCTGCGCCATCCCGCACCGATTACGAAGCCAGCCGCTTTATGGTTTTTGGCCGTGACCAAAAGCCTTGCCGGGTTTGTGGTGAGCTGATTGTGCGGGCTGAACGCAACAGCCGTCGCGTTTATTTTTGTCCGGCCTGCCAGCAAGTTTGAACATTCTGGCTAGGGTGTTATTCGGGGATGCCCAGCGGTGTTGGCGTCAGCGGCAAAAATGGTATAGCGGCGCAAAAGCGTTGCCAGCTATTATCACGGGGATGCCTGAGTATTAATGTTTCGGCATGCAGTTGCAGTCGGGGTAATGATGTTGCGCCATTTGTATTAAACGAGTGGGCGTACAGACGATCGCCCATTATCGGATGGCCAATGGCTTGCATATGCACCCGGAGTTGATGAGAGCGGCCTGTTACCGGGCGTAATTCTACCCAGCTCTCACCGCCCCATTGATTATCCTCGGTATGCAGCACGGTGTAGTGGGTGAGAGAGGGTTTGCCCTGCTCGGTATCAACCCTTTGGGTTGGTCTGTCCGATGCATTTGTACTGAGCGGTAAATCGATACTGCCTTGCTGTTGGCTGACGATACCGTGCACTCTGGCGAAATAGCGCTTGTGGGTAATACGGTGATGAAATTGATGCGACAGACTGCGGTTGGCAGCTTTGTGCATAGCCATAACGATGACACCGGACGTGGCCCAGTCGAGCCTGTGCACCACCGATGCAGTCGGGAATACCCGCTGCACACGGCTACTTAAGGCATCTTTATGACTGGGGCGATTACCCGTTACACTTAATAACCCGCTGGGTTTATTCAGTACAATGATATCGTCGTCCCGGTGCAACACCGTCAAATAAGGTGACATTGGCGGATCGTACACAAAAGGCTGTCGCACGTTGATGGCTCGCAATGTCAGCTTAGCGCAGCGTGCGTTGAAATAGAGCGGTTGCCTGTTGATACATTTGCAGCGCCAACGCACCATCATAACGTTCGCCCTCGTCACGCATAAATGCATGTACAGCGTTGACTTCCAGCCACTGATAGTTGATACCACTGGCAATACAGTGCTGATATAGAGTTTGCCGACCTTCATGGGGCACATGGGGATCCTGCTTACCCCACACAAAAAAGATCTCACCCTGAATATCTTTCATTCTGGCCAGGCTTTGTTCAGCGTCAGGGGCGGGTAAGGTATTGCTGTGAATATCCGTTGCATACAAACAAAAAGCGGACTTGATCGCCGGATTAATGGCAGCGCGGTAAGCCAGGTGACCGCCCAGGCAGACTCCCATAGCGCCAATATGACCATTGCAATAGGGCGATGTCTGGCAAAATTCAATCATGGCTGCCGTATCGCTGTCGTGGTCAGCCAGGGGCTTGGTCCACTTATCATTGTTGCCCTTATCTTTGCCGGCATCATCATAGCCAAGTACAGTGCCGATAGGATTTAATTCATGAAATACCTCCGGCACAATCACCACGAAGCCCTGGCAGGCCATCATTGCCGCAGAGCGTGCAATAGGCGCTGTATGCTGGAAAATTTCTGAATAAAAAATGATAGACGGGAAAGCGCCTTCCATAGCGGGACGATAGATATAACAGCGCATAAGACCGGTTGCGGTATTGAGATCGCGAGTTTCCTGAGTAATTTGCATAATTTACGTTTTCTTGTTGCATGATAATACGGTGATGGCGTTACTTTAGCATTAAATTCGGACCTGCGCCGTGGGATTAATATAATCAGTGATCGCCCGTCCAGCCTCACAGAAGCACTGCGTTGACCACGCAGGCAAGCCCCCACATCACCACAACATAATGCCAGTTATTTTTGATGATCTGACGAGACGATATACCGTAACGCCCGGTCATGACCAGGCCAATTCCCGAAAGCGGGCCCGAGCCGGTAGAAATGGCCCATGTGCTTAAAAACATAAAACCAAGGCTGGCTGGATCGGGTGACAGCGGTAAAAGGATGGGGCTGACGACGGCGATACTAATTAACGGGTGCACGCCCACCAGGCCTGCGCCTATCATCGCGGCACTGAACAGGGCAAACATGCCGGCATCAAATGGATAGCGGTGTAAGTCGATGAGCCCGGGATGGATTGCCAGTAAGGTTTTGATACCGGCAGAAAATACCCCGGCCGCCAAAAATAACGCAAATTGCGCCCCGGCACTTAACAACCGGTGCTCAATAAAATGCCGGATGACAGGCCCGCGCGGGCGCTCGCGCATGAACAGCAAGGAACCCAACACCGACAAAATACTGATTAATACAATAATACTCACATCCGGAAAATAATGGTGCAAAAGCAATACTGAAGCCGCCATGAGAATGGGGATCACCAGGCTCTCTGCTTGCAACGGATAGCCCTCAAATTGCGCCGGGTCGCGCCGTCTGATATCTAACAAGGTATAACCTATCGCCAAAATGGTCATCACAACACCGGGTATGATGGTTGCTGTCCAGGTCATTCCGGGGGCGTACATCAGGGCGACGCCGGTAGCTATAAAAAACGGCGACCACCAGGCTGCAGCCGTGAAACAACGTGTCAGGGCAATTTGCTGGGCATTACTAAGTGTTCCCTGGCGCCTGAGCCTGTCACCAAAAACCAGTACCACCGACAAATTAATCACTGCTCCCAGCAAATTCGTACCAATAGTGGTAATCACCGCGGCCCGGTTGCCACGGGGAAGGGGGGCATCAGCATCTGGCGCATTGGTCAGTGATAAAAAGGAAATTGCAACAAACATAGTGAGCAACGGCACATTAGCCGCAAATACTGCCTGCCAGTCTATGTCGACCTGCAGCGCTATACCGACCACCAGACCTGCCAGGCCTAATACAAACAGACTCAGCGATTGCTTGCGGGCTGAGCGGTTCAGCGTCGGTAGCATGGCTGCCATAGTCAGCCAGGCCAGTACCACCGCAACAGATCCTGATAACCAACCGGCAACGGCCATTAGCTGGCTGGCCAGGGTAACAATGGCCAGCCAGCCACCGGCTTTACTGAGTGAGATTGAAGTCATTATGACGATTGGATTTTTAATGGTTAAACGGGCTTGTATCTTATCACTGTGCAATACGACTCGCAGCCCTGTTGAACGCAGAGGATACCTTTAAACTGATATCAGTTTTTTCAGCACGCCAAATATTACACCTGCAACCTGGTGTAGTCTTGCGCCGCCAGGTAATTGGGAGATGAGGGGGGCCAGCGCAAACTGGCACCCTGAGGCATCAAGCTTATCCGTCCAAGGTGTAATCAATGGCGATTTTGCCGAAATGGCCGGCCGAAACTTCATATTTAAATGCTGCGGTTAAATGTTCAAGCGGAAAGGTTTTATCGATCACCGGTTTAAAACCCATTTGCTCCACCGCTTCAACCATGTTTTGTTGCATTTCACGGTTGCCGACCACAATACCCTGCAGGCGGATCTGTTTTAGCATCATTGCCGCCGTGGGGACCTCGCCATTAAAGCCGGTTAATACACCAATTAACACAATGGTACCGCCCACCCGGCAGGCGTTGATTGATTGGGTGAGTGTGGCAGGCCCGCCGACTTCCACGACCACATCAACGCCGCCGCTGGACCACTGCGCTACGGTGTCGCCCCAACTGGTGTCGTCTTTATAATTGACGGTAAAGTCGGCGCCCAGCGCTTTGGCCTTGTCGAGTTTTCTGTCGCTTGATGAGGTAATAGCGACCTCGGCGCCCATGGCCTTCGCCAGCTGCAATGCAAAAATTGACACACCACCGGTGCCCAGCAATAACACTTTGTCGCCGGCTTTTATGTTGCCTTCTGTGACCAGAGCACGCCATGCTGTGAGTCCGGCGGTGGTAATGGTGGCCGACTCTGGCGCGCTCCAACCCTGCGGCGCCTTGGTAAACCAGTGTTGCGGGGTTACTACCATGTCCCGGGCATAGCCATCGATGCCATCACCAGGGGTGCGACTAAAGTCGCCGACCGTGGGCCCGCCGGTTTGCCAATCGGGGAAAAAACACGAAACCACGCTGTCACCGACGTTAAAATCGGTCACCTCATCGCCAACGGCAACCACGATGCCAGCGCCGTCGGCCAACAGGATTCGGTCTTTGGTCTCATTCGCTGTACCCATGGCAACACCTAAATCATGGTAGTTCAGTGAGCTGCCCTGTAGTTTTACCATGATTTGCTCGCCGGTCGGCGCCTGTGGTTCGTCAATATCCGTAAGGGTAAGGCCGTCGAGGCCGTCTTCTGGTTTTGCTGTAATTATCGCTCTCATAAATGTGTTAACTCCTTTTTATGGATGTCTGTCATTGCATACGCACAGTAGCGTATTTAGTTCGATGTTTTTATCTGGCTGCGGTATAAGCGTAAAAACAATCATTTTGTGCTGCAATACAGGGGCGTTGAGCAGTCAACACGGTATGCGTTCGTATACCTTTTAGGTGTTATCCATAACTTAGATATGGGCTAATGGTCAGACTTCGTTGGTATAGTGACTGATAGTGATTACTAAAAGTGTCGGAATGGAGCGTATTGCATAGTATGGCGCTACCAATAGCGACCAGTGTTGCCACGGCCTTTATTGTCAACTTGCTGGTTTGTATTTATTTTTATGCCATGTATAAGAAGCAAAATGGTCATTGCTCTTATCTGCACTGGTCAAGATCCTGCGGGCTGTTTGCCAGCGGGATACTCTTGTGTGTGGTTGCGCACCAGTACAATAATTTCCAGGTGCTCAATGCGTTATCATGTTTTCTTCTGTATGGGTCGACCTACGGCTTATTTTTTGGGCTTAACTTATTTGAGTTGACGCGTCATTCCTCAAAACTGTTTCAAAAAGCGCAAATACTGTTCTTCGCGGGCGCGGGCGCTATCCTCATTACCAGCTTTTATGGACAGCTCGTTAACGCTGTGGCGTCGGTATTCATGGCGATCATGTTTTTGGTAACAGAAGGGTATTTCCACGATCGCAAGTCGCCTTATCAAACTGCTTACAACGCCATGCGTGCGGTGCTATTACTACATTCTTTTATCATGTTTCTGCAAGGTGCTGTGCTTTTCGCGAAGACTTTTTCAGGTCACGACAACGCCACGAATCAGTTATTTGAAGCCGCATTGCTGTCACATTTGATACTGGTGATTGTTACTGCATTATTGTTACCGGTATTACATCTGTTGCGTCAACGCCGCTACTGGCGGGAAAAAGCGGATACAGATGATCTGACGCTCTTACTGAGTCGGCGAGCGTTTATCCAGAGAGCCTATTTGTCGCTGGCCGATCGCAACATACCCAGCCATTCATTGCTGATGGTGGATATCGATCATTTTAAAAACATCAATGACAAATATGGTCACCCCCTGGGTGACAAAGTGCTGAAACAAGTTGCCAGTGTTATGACAAAAGTGATTAGACAGTCGGATATCATTGGCCGACTGGGAGGCGAGGAGTTTGTTATTCTTATGCCCGGCGCGTCTTCAGATGAGGCCCTTCGAGTGGCTGAGCGCTTACGGCATGCGATATCAAAAGTTGTCATTACCGAGCACAGTGAGTCAGTGACCACTACCGTTAGTATTGGCATCTCTGCCTCATCGGAATTGCTGGATACCTGGGATTTATTACTGGAAAATGCTGATCAGGCGCTGTATAACGCCAAGCGACAGGGGCGCAATATGGTGTGTAAATTTGACTCTCCACAGCCCTTTCTGGGTACCTGAAAAACGCTTTTTTCAGCGCCTGTGTATGGCCTGCGGCTGGAATAACAGCCATACTGGCTAGGCTTTGGTACAAACCCTTTAACACTTCAATTATATCGCACGGCAATTGACGATGAATCACCAACAGTTTAATGCTTACTGCGCGAGCTTTTCAGCGACGACTCATGTAGTGCAGTGGGGAAATTCTGATGTGTGGAAAGTGGGCGGAAAAGTCTTTGCTATTGGTAGTCTGAGTAAAAGTCAGTCGCCTGCGTATACCTTCAAAACCTCTGCTTTGAACTTTGAGTTTTTACTTAACGCCCCGGGCTATATTCCGGCCCCCTATCTGGCCAGCAGGGGGCTGAAATGGATTCAACAGGTGGATACCGCTGGCCATCTGGATGATGATCTTAAGTATTACATCGCAGAATCTTACCGCATTGTGTCCTCTGGCCTGAGTAAACGCCAACGCGTTGAACTGGGGATTGCAACTTAAGCCGGTTTGCCCCGGGAAAACCAGGGACAAACTGATTGGTTTGTGCTGCGCAGCAACGGCGTGTTGACTTGTTTGCGGTAAGTTTCATGTCAGCGAGCAGGCATTGCCAGAGCGGGCAGCGGGAGTTGTATCACCGAACTGCTAAGCGGCTTACTGCGCATAAACGCCTGAATTGTTTGGGTAACAGCGGGTGAACTCATAAACAAATTATGACCCGCGTTTGCAACCGTAACAAACTGCGCCGCCGACATGCCACGCAAGGCTTCTCGCTGCGACGTGGGATAGGTACGGCCATCAAGTGTGCCAGATAAAACCAGTACTGGTATATCGCTTTGCGGAATGCGGCGAAAGTGCTCACCCAGATCCATTCTGGGGTCCAGGTTGGCCAACAGTGGCATCGGAAAATTAAGCTGTAACCCAAGCACGGCATCGTTAGCCTGTTGTTCTACCATGGCAAGACGCTGAGCGGAAATACCCGATGAAATATCCATAGCCGTTGGCATCAGATCAAACATTAAGGGGCGGTCAGCGTAGCCAAATTGTTGCAACAGACCCTGTAGCATCCTTGAGTCGCCATGGCCAAGCGATTGGTATAGCTGTATCAATGTTGCCAGATATGGCCCCGGATCGGCAATCATAAAACTGGCCGTGCGTTGCAGGTGAGTGGCATTGACCGGCACAGAGACAGCAGTGCCGTCCTGGCGGGTAAGCGTCAGTTCTAGGGGAGCATCATTAAGAGTCTGATGTACACGGCGCATTAATTTAAGTAAATCAGGAACCTGTTCTCCCAGAGCCTGGGCATTGAGGACATCCTGTACGCGCTGAAAATAGGCATCTGTGCGAGCGGGTAACTTTACCGTTTGAGACAGTCCTTCGACGCTGGCCAACACCAGTTTATCAATATGCTCAGCAAATTCCTTTACTGCTGCGAGGGCTAAGTGGGAGCCATAGGATATCCCCCACAACGAGACTTTCTCAGCACCCAAATGAAGGCGCAGATCGTTAATATCGAGGGCATTCTGGGTGGTATTGTAGCCATAAATATCGATGCCTTGTTGTTGCCAGTGTACAAAGCATTGTCGCACCGCTTCGCGATAAAGCAATCGCCAGCTGGCTTCGTCATACAACCGGGATATGTCTGGTTGGTTGGTAGCCATGCATTGCTCAGGCTTTTGTGACTGACCGGTACCACGTTGATCCAGGGCGATCACGTCACCAAATTCACGCATCGCCATAAACAGTTCAAAGCGCCGGCCTTGTGCGGTGCGAATACCCGAGCCCCCTGGCCCCCCGGCGAGATAAATTATCGGTGGTCCGGCGTTGTCCCTGGTTGCAGGAAAACGGACATAGTTAATCCGAATATGCCGCGATGAGGGATTGTCGCGATTTTCCTTTACCATTAGCTGCCCCTGGTAGGCATCCACTTGTGTACCGTTATTTGCGGTAAAGATCATCGGGGTTTCATTTTCAATATTGGCGGCCAGTGGGCGGCCAATGCTGGTTAGATAAAAAAGTAAAAATGCTATTAATACGTAAATGCTTCGCATAGAATTTTCATCGCTGTTGGTTGAAGACAGCAATATTCAAACGTAACCACTGCAATAAACCTATGATAATTCGGTAAACGGTGGCGCTAAGGCAGTTGATCCGGCTAAAAGGTAGCAAATGTTCGATAAACGGCTTACAGATTATCCCGTTGTGTTAACTCTCATTATCGCAATTTTACTGGGTACAGCCGGTGGCACGTTTTATTGGCTGACCAGTCAGTCTACTGAGCCCGTAAGCAGGTTGACAACATTTGACTTTTCACGCCCCGTAGCAGTGTGTGAATTAGCTTCGGTGCCAGTATCTGTTAAGCAAATCAATTCCGCACAATGCACGGAGCAGCGGTTAGGCAGTATTGACACGCAGGGAAGATTGCTTGCAGTTCGGCTCAGTTTTGATGCTGAACCTCGCTGGCTTAATGCGCAAGATCCGGTTGGTTTGTGGTTATTTGCTAAAGCGGCATCCAGCGTATTTTTAAATGGGCAACTGCTTGGTCATAATGGCAGACCTGCAGCTGATAGTGCTGAAATTCCGGGTCGAATTGATTCATCATTTTTTATTCCGGCCAACCTGTTGCAACCAAGCGCGAATGAACTGGTATTAGTTATGTCCGCGCAACATGGATTGCTGAAACTAGGCTTTCCGCTTTACTTTTTGGCATTGGGCGACTATTCATCTCCAGGCGGCTTTTACGCGCAAAAAACGGTCAGTGGTTTAATACTGGTAGGCATGTTTTTGGTCGGTATGCTGTTCTTTTTTGCTCTCGGGCTGGGCCGTCACTATCAGCGTGGGTATCGCTATATGGCTTTACTTAGTCTGATTGCCGGATTACATCAGTTTGCGGAAATTTATCGTGGTCTGTACGGGTATGACTACCCTGTACATGACTTACGCTTACTCCTGGTAACAGCCTGTGCAGTTGCCTTTGGTTTAGTGCTACTGGGCTACAGTGCATCGCTGTTTAACCCTAAAAATCGTGGGTATGGGTAGTGGCCGGTTCACTCATCACGCTGGCCAGTGTAATTGTGGTGCCGGGATTTGATTTGAAAACCACAGTGGGATTGAGCCTGCCGGTCAGCATGAGTTTATATTTAACCGCACGTCGCTGGTTAAAAGACCGGCCAAAAACTGCTGGTACCTGGACACTGGTGCAAAGCCTGTTTGTCTGTTCTGCTCTGCTAGCCAGATCGGCGTTTCATGACACGGTGTACTTTTTGCTGCTGGCGGGTTTGCTGATTTATTTGTTTTTTCAACAAGCCGCGCTTATGCGACAGCAAATGCGTAAAAGTGAGGAAGACCGCCAGGTTATAACCAAACTGGAGTATCGTCTGGCTGAGACGCAACAGAGAAAAAGTCCAACGAAGTTAGAAATTAGCACTAACGGTAAAACCGAATTCGTGCGCAGTGAACAACTCGCATTTTGTCAGGCCGCTGGCGACTATGTTGAGCTCAACCTGTTGGATGGCAGTCAGAAACTGTTTACCGGGACACTCAGGCAACTCGAGTCATTGTTGCCCGAAACCTTTGTGCGTGTTCATCGCTCGTATATGGTGAACCTGGACAAAGTGGCAGCATTATCTGCCCAGTCCGAGACCACCACCGCTATGCTGAAGCTCGAAAACGCACAGACTGTGCCGGTAAGCCGGCGGCTGTTACCTGTGGTACGAGCAACCCTGAAAGCACGTTAGTCACACAACCGGCCCACCGCCCAGGTTACTGTTGTTTAATCTTGCCAAACAAGGCGCAATAAGTGTTAACACCTCGACAACAGGTGAATCGCAAAGTGAAAACGCGCTGCTTAGCATCGTGTAAGCCTTCCCGTGACGGCTTGTAAAAAGCATCGATCCCCTCCGGTCTAAACTCTCCACTTACTCAATGCAAATGATAATAGATATCATTTGCATTGACATTTGTTTTTATGGCCCTATTATTAGCAACCCTCAACACACAGCAACACAACGCATTCGCAATAAAAAAGGACTATCATGATTTCTCGTTACGCATACTCTTGTCTGGCAATAGCAATCCAGTTTGGTTTAGCGCAAAACGCTGTCGCAACAGCCGTGCCTGGTAATGATGACATTGAGCACCTGGTTGTTACCGCTACGGGGTTTGAACAAAAAATTACCGAGGCACCGGCCAGTATCTCGGTGATCACAGCCGAAGACTTAAAAACCCGCTCGTTTACCTCACTGCTCGATGCCGTGAAATATCAGGAAGGCATTGATATCGGCACCTCACGCGATAAAACCGGCCAGGGGAGCGTGAGTATGCGTGGGCTAACGGGGGAGTACACGCTGCTACTGATAGACGGTCGCCGGCAAAACAATCATGGTAATATTTACCCGAATAACTTTGGTGGTAATGCCTTTAATCACATGCCGCCGCTCGATACCATCGAACGCATCGAAGTCATCCGTGGCCCGGCATCAACCTTGTACGGTGCCGATGCGCTGGGCGGGGTAATTAACGTCATCACTAAAAAGCATCGCAGCGAATGGGGCGGCAATATCAGCTTTGGTCGCAGTGTTCAAACCAACGATGATTTTGGTAACGACATTACCACCGACTTCTCAGTGACCGGCCCGTTAATCGATAACGTATTAAGCTTAGGTATTCGCGGTAGCCTCTACGAGCAGCAGGCGTCCACGCCGCAGCTGGCACCTGCGGTCGATCCCAATGGCGTTGTGCATGTGCGCTCGCTGGGGTTTGGAAGTGGTGGACGCACCGTCGATAACAACAGTGAACACTATGGTTTCAGCCTTAACTATACACCAGCTAAAGGCCATGAGATTGCCTTTGACTACGATGACTCACACCAGGAATACGACAACACCCCTGAGTATAATCTTGAAACCGGTGAAATCGTTTATCCGCTCGGCACGCGTGACAGTATCGAAAGTTTATGGCAGGCACGCCGGGGCCAGGTTAACCCGCGGGCGGGGTACGCTGCCGAGCAACAATTTGACCGCCAGTGGTGGTCGGTGGCTTACGACGGGCAATGGAGCTTTGGTACCGTGGCGACGTCATTGGCCTACGTCGATACCCAGAACAATGGTCGAACGCTGCCACTGAGCGTTGCTGAGCGGTTATTATTACAAGCAATGTATGATGGCACCGGTGAGTACGCGGATATGAGTGAAGACGAACGTCGCGATTTGGCCGAGCAAACCTTTTTGCCGCGCCCGGCGCGTCCCCTTGATAGCAGTCAGTATACCTTTGATCTACGCTTTGATATTCCGGTCGAAGATTTCGCAGGCGATCACAATATTGTGCTCGGCGCACAGGTTATCGATGGTGAGCTAAAAGACGGTGTGTTTGGTCTGGAATCAGGACAGGCCGGTGCAGTGCAGGAGCAGAATATGTACTCACTGTTTGCCGAAGACAACTGGGGCATACTGGATAATATGACCCTGACTGCCGGCTTTCGCTATGACGACCATGAAGTGTTTGGCAGCCAAACCTCGCCGCGTATTTATGCGGTGTACAACCTGAGCGACTACTGGACGGTTAAAGGTGGGGTAAGTACCGGCTATAAAACCCCGCAAACTACCGATCTGTATGATGGCATTATCGGTTTTGGTGGCCAGGGCACCAGCCCGTTTGCCGGTAATCCCGAGTTGCAGCCTGAAACCAGCGTCAACTCAGAGATTGCGCTGTACTGGAGCCGCGGTGAGCACAACTTTAACATTACCTACTTCAGTACTGAGTTTGAAGATAAGATTGCGCGGGGCGATACGGTACAAAGCTGTAACACCACCGGTGGTGTGCGCCCTTGTGTTAACTTAGGTGAGTACGACGAACTTGGCTACGATACTTACAGCCAGAGCATTAATATTGATAAAGTCGAACTGCAGGGCATTGAGATGGCCGGTCGCTATGCGTTAACAACTGACTGGTCGGTGTATGCTAACTATACTTGGACTGACAGCGAGCAAAAAAGTGGTGCCAACGCCGGCTTGCCGTTAACCAATACGGCTGAACATATGGCGAACGTTAACATTACCTGGGATATCAGCGCCGATCTGAACGTGTACCTGCAAGGTGAGTTTCGTTCGGACAGATATCGTGGCTATGACTCAGTGTTAGAGCGCGAGCTGTATTTTAAAAATTACTCGCTGCTTAATTTGGGCGCACGCTGGACACTCAACGATTACGTTGTGGTTAACTTACGCATCAACAACCTGCTTGACCGCGACTTTACGACGTACTCGGTAACCTATGACGATCTCAATGATGATGGTCAGTTTGAGTATTTAACGGGCCGTGGGGTAACCAGCGAAGTGAACTTTACCGATGATTACAATGTTAAGGATAAAGCCCGTAACTTATGGGCGGGCGTAACCGTCAGTTTTTAATCTCTGAGCGATACGACTCACACCCCGCCTTGTTTCATGCAGGCGGGGTGTTTTTTATTGTGGAGTCTGTTTTTAAAAAAACGCGCGTTAACCGTAATTGGCATCGGTTTGCTTGGCTAGCCTTATAAAGTCGCTAATGTATTCTATTTTGGTATCACCGTTACGAATGCCAACGTGAATTTGCTTCATGATGCCCTGTTCGCCAAAACGCAGGCTGGTGAGGGGCATCTGTTGTGCATGTTGCTCAATCAACCAACCAGGCAGCGCAGCGACACCACGACCTGCTGTTACCATTTGCAGCATTATCTCGGTGGCTTCAATACGCTTGTGTTGCTTAACACCACAGCCCGCCGGAGATAAAAACTGACTGAACACATCGAGTCGCTGGGGTTCAACCGGATAGGTAATAAGTATTTCATCGGCCAAATCGGCAGGCGTAATGTGCGCGCGCGTTGCCAGCGGGTGGTCAGCGGCTACCACCAGACGGTGCTCGTAAGCAAATACCGGAATAAACTCTACGCCGCTAATAAACAGTGGGTCGGGCGTGATGAGCATATCAATATCGTAATCGAACAAAGCGCGCATGCCGCCAAACTGAAATGCCTGTTTAACATCAACATCGACATTCGGCCAGCGCTCTAAATAAGGGGCCACAACCTTGAGTAACCATTGATAGCAAGGGTGGCACTCCATGCCAATGCGTAACGTGCCTAATTGGCCTTTGGCAATTTGTTTAAGCAGTGCTTCGGTGTGTTCAAACTGCGGCAATATGCGCTTAGCGAGCAACAAAATTTGCTTGCCTGCGCGGGTTAAGCGCAGTTTTCGGCCATCCTTTTCCCACAGCGGCGTACCTAATTGCTGCTCCAGTTTTTTCATGCTGTGGCTGAGTGCTGACTGACTGAGGTGCAGGGATTCCGCCGCCTGCGTCAGCGTGCCCTGTTGTTCAATTGCCGTTAGTACGGCGAGGTGAAAGCGTTCAATCATAGTGATGATTAATATTCATGGATTTGTTAAATAATACCATTATTTTTAATCATTAGTGCTGGTCCTGAGGTTATAAGCCCGGTTTTACGCCTGATTTGCGCAAGTTAAGCGTAAGGCGGCTAGCGAGCGTCTCGAATAAGGCGAACCGCTCGCTGTTTCACGCGTTTAAATAATGGCTGTAGAGACGGGCGGCCAGCGGTTGTTAGAAATAAATAGTGGGAGGTTAAATAATAAACTAGGACATTTGGATAAAGGGTGATACTATTCGTCCCGCCTCAAAAAGGTTCTATTTTTATTTGATCACTGCTTCTTCCGTTCGTCCATGTAAGTCTCCTAACGCGATTCACATTAAGACAATTCCGATTCAAGCCTGGTAGAAAACTGATAGCCCGCGAGTGCATGAATGGGTCGATGATTGTCGACTCGCAAAAATTTAAAATATTTAGGAGTTACCCATGTCTAAGACGACTGGTACAGTAAAATGGTTTGACGAAGCAAAAGGTTTTGGTTTTATTACACAGGAAAATGGCGGCAAAGACGTATTTGTACATTTCCGTGCGATTAAATCTGACGGTTTCCGTTCTTTGAACGAAGGTCAAGCCGTGGAATTTGTTGTAGAACAAGGCAACAAAGGCCCTCAGGCTGCTGACGTAGTAGTACTGTAAATTAGAAATTTATCTAAGATCGCAGGCGCCTGTCGCCTGCTTATCCACCCCCTGTTATCCGCATTCCGCGTCTCCAATACCGAGGTATCAATGTCATTTAGCCAACTTGGGCTTTGCGCACCACTTCTTAAAGCTGTTACCGAAAAAGGTTACAGTGAACCTTCACCTATACAGCAAGAAGCGATTCCCGCAATCCTGACCGGTAAAGATGTCCTGGCGGCCGCGCAAACCGGTACCGGTAAAACCGCAGGCTTTGCCTTACCTGTATTGCAGCGTTTAGCGGCAGGGCCAAAAGCTCAGTCAAACTCAATTCGAGCGTTGATTTTAACCCCCACCCGTGAGCTTGCTGCGCAAGTAGAAGCGAACGTGCGTGAATACAAAACCCATCTGCATTTAAAAAGCGCAGTGGTATTTGGTGGCGTGGGCATTAACCCACAAATGCGTGCATTACGTTCAGGCGTTGATGTGCTGGTAGCCACACCCGGTCGTTTGCTCGATTTATATCAGCAAAATGCCGTTAAGTTTAACCAACTTGAAATTTTAGTGCTGGATGAAGCGGACCGTATGCTGGATATGGGCTTTATTCACGACATTAAACGTATTTTAAAACTGTTGCCTAAACAGCGACAGTCGCTGCTCTTTTCTGCCACGTTTTCACCGACGGTGACTGAATTAGCAGAGAGCATCACCAATAACCCGTTAAAGCTCTCTACTGCACCGGCCAATACGGCAGTAGAAATCATTGAGCAGCATTTAGTTGCGGTAGATAAGTCGCGTAAAATCCCCGCGCTTATCAGTCTGATTAAACAGCAGAACTGGAAACAGGTACTGGTATTTAGCCGCACTAAACATGGCGCTAACCGGATTACCACCAAGCTGTGCGCTGCCGGTATTCCCAGCGCCGCGATTCATGGTAATAAAAGCCAGGGCGCGAGAACGAAAGCCCTTAAAGAATTTAAAGACGGTACTATCGATGTGATGGTGGCGACCGATATCGCCGCCCGTGGTATCGATATCAGCGCTTTACCGGTCGTGATTAATCTGGACCTGCCGAATACGCCGGCTGATTATGTTCACCGTATCGGTCGTACCGGACGTGCCGGCGCAAGCGGTCAGGCATGGTCACTGGTGAGTGCTGATGAATTGGATCAGTTAAAAGATATCGAGCGATTAACCCAGCAACTGATTCCGCGTCAGGACTTGGCGGGCTTTGAGCCAAGCCAAAAATTGGCCGAAACCACGCTGCAGGCACCGAAGAAAATTAAAAAGCCTAAGAAGCCAAAAGCTGCGCAAGCTGAGCGCGGCGCGCCAAGAGCGGCTGGCGGGCCATCGCATAATGCGGATAAGCCTCGTCAACAGCGTCGTCGCCGGGTGCATACTGGTCAGTCTAAAGGCAATATCGCCATTGCATAATGGTAACTAAATAAGCCGCGCGAAGCTGAATTGCTAAGCGATAAAAAAGCCCCGCCGGGCAACTGTCCGGCGGGGCTTTTTGTTGTTGTGCGGGTATTTTCCTACTTCAGTCTCACGCTCACTGTGTTGCTATAGCCTGATACTTCAGCATTGTTATACGCCTGTACCCGATAAGAGTAGTTGCCGCTTGCCAGTGCATCAGCGTTATCGGTTGTAAAGGTCGTATCCGCCCCTGCCACGGCGATACGTTGAAACGACACCTGACCTTTTTGCTTTAGGCCACGTTCCACATAAAAGCCTAATTCACTGGTGCTGTTATCCGTCCAACTGAGGGTAACCGTACTGCCGCTTTGGCTGACTGTTAAATTCCCCGGGGCTGCTAGCGCATCAGGTTGCGGTTCCGGGTCAGGATCAAGCAGTGTACTGAGAAATGTTAAAAAAGCGAAACATAACAGTCGGGGCACGTATTGATTAGCGCAATGACGGCGTGACATGGGGAGTCAGTCACAAAAATCAATATTTGTTATCCTAAAGTTGCAAGGAGGCTGATCCCTTCTTAAACAGACCGCGTAATTGTCTTTGTCACAACACAATCATGAGGATCTACCAAATGAAGAGGATCAGTTCACTCCTTGCAGCAGTAAGTTTACCATTATTTTTAACCGGTTGTCTGTTCGATAATGACGACGATGCACCAACGGTCGAACCGCCACCACCACCTGAATTTGCCAATGTCAGAGTGATTCATGCCGCATCTGACGCGCCGCTGGTAAATATTACCGCTAACGACGCAATTTTAAACGGGTTGGAATCAGTCGATTATCAGGTTGCTTCATCGCGTTTTGAAGTCGAAACAGGCACCTATGATATCGGTGTAACGGCTATATTGCCGGGTGAAAATGCCGAAGTGTTGCAAGCAGATGTCACCCTGGAAGCAGACATGAATTACGATGTATTCGCTGTGGGCAGTGTAGCAGACGATAGTTTAATGTTGCTGCCGGTAACCAGCGAAGAGACCGCCGTTGAAGCGGGCAATGCGCAGGTGCAAATTGTGCACGCAGCGTCTGATGCGCCGACGGTCGATATTTATGTGACTGCGCCGGGAGCCGCACTGGCTGATGAGCAGCCTCTGGCTACCGCGGCCTTTATGGATGCTACAGGTTTGGTACAAGTGCCAGCCGGTGACTATCAGATTAGAATTACCCCGGCAGGTAGTACCGATGTGGTGTTCGATTCGGGTACGGTAGCTCTTGCCGATGGTGCCGACTTACTGGTGGCTGCCACTAATAACGTGGGAAGCGGTGATTCACCTGTTACATTATTGGTTGCTGATGGCACCAGTGCGGTGAAGCTGTGGGATGCTGACGCAACCGCCGATATTCGCGTTGTTCATGGTATTAGTGATGCGCCTGCGGTCGATGTGATTGCCAATAATGCGGTCACTCTGGTAGATGCTCTGGCGTTTCCAGCGGCTACAGGTTATCTGTCGGTTGCTCCGGACGACTACCTGGTTGACGTGGTCGCGGATGCCGATAACAGCGTGGTTGCTATTGATGATGCGGCGATTACACTTGAAACGGGCATGAGTTACACGGCGATTGCCAACAACACACTTGCCGCGCCGGAGCTGGATCTATTAGCAGACATGCCGCGTCGAGTGGCCACCGAAGCTCGGGTCAGAATTGTGCACGCGTCTCCGGATGCGGGCAGTGTCGACATTTATGTTACAGCTGACGGTAACATCGACAGTGTCGACCCGGCGTTTGCTGGCGTTGATTATACAACCGATGCACTGGCGGAAACTGGTTATGTAGGTTTAGCTGCGGGTGAATACGTGGTCACCGTGACTGCCGCCGGAACCAAGCAGCCAGCGATTGAAACGGGGTTGCTGATGCTTGAGGCGGGTAGCCTGTACACGGCGATTGCTGTCAATGGCTCCATGGAAGCTGCGCCGCCACAACTTATTCTAATGGATGACTTTTAAGTCCTTCAGGTCACATTATTTGGAATAATTGAAACCACGGTGCAGCCAGCACCGTGGTTTTTTCTTTTTAGCAACAATGCTGAGAGCAATGTTGTGACAGTCACTTTTAACGGCTATTAATGTGCTTTGCCTGGTCTGCTCATTCCGCCTGCTCGCTTAGAGACTTATCTCGGATTTATCGCGGAACTTGCAAAGGATTAGTGGAAAACATTCAACACGACGCTAAATACTGCAGGTTTGACATCCATTAATCCTCGCTGGTTATTGTTAACGCGAGTATGGACTGCTTGCTGGTTGGGAGCTTTAGGCTGAGAATGAGTTTGCTATGCTGAACGACATCGACGATTTCTGTTGTGGATATTGCTTAATTTTTCGGTACTCACTGTGGTTTTAAATTCTGTCTCAATGCCGGATACCAGGGTATGCCAGTCAGCATCGTCTACCCCCATTCGGGTAAGAATTGGCAATGCTGAATCTGCGTTTTTGCCTAGTTTGGCAGGATGGAAATGGCGGCCTGTTAATTCGACAATTGCCAGATAGTCCTCAATACGAAACGGTAACCCATCGGGCATGTTGTGTCTTGGATTGCCAGCAAACCCAAGCAGCGAGCGTGGCTGTCGATTTGATTTCGCCGCCTCAATTCGTTTGTGAATACTGGTGTGGGCGGATGACTCCGGTGTTTTTGCTATTTGTGCGCGTACCGGATTTAAATCGACGTAAGCCATACATGCCGCCAGTGAGGCTTCATCCAACAATGCTTGAGACTTAAACCGGCCTTCCCAAAAATGTCCGGTACAGTCATCATCCTTATTTGCCTGCCTGGCAATGAATTCATTGAGCAAACGCATAAACCAACTGATATCGTATAGCCTGCGTCGGTACACTGCTGCGATAGCGTTTACGGTTTCAACTTCGGCATCGCTCATCATGTCGCATTCATCTGGTTGAATATAACGTCGACACAACAGCACGCCTTTGTAGAGCCTATGCCACCGCTTAATAACCTCATGAACCGACAAAGCATCGGCTTTTTGTTTGTTGATGCGCAACACCACGTGGGTGTGGTTGCTCATAACAGCATAGGCACACACGTCCACGCAGAACACATCAGCTAACAATAGCAAGCGGTCTTCCACCCACTGCCGGCGATGCTCGTAACTCTTGCCGGTAACGCTATCCTCACCACATAAATAGGCCCGGCGGACGCAGCGGGATATGCAATGGTAAAACGGGGTGTCTGACAGATTGATAAGGCATTTACGGGGTCTGGGCACTGTCTTGCACCTGCTTGAGTTAACGGTAAGTTTATTGTGCCGAAGTTTGAATATATTCCAACTGTCCTCAGGGATAGAGAGTGACTGTCCTAATCTTTGTTCGTATTAAGCCAACACAGAGGGATAGAGAGTGACTGTCCTAATCTTTGTTCGTATTAAGCCAACACAGAGTAAAATATCAGAGTGGCGCAATATAATATAATGTGCTCGGGAATTGGGTTGAGTTCTCATGAGCGCCAGGCCAGTATTACATTATTTCATTAACCTGCACATCCACTTCCATGGTGGTGCCCGGACTACCATAAAAGCCACCTGATATGGGAGGGGTGAGTTCTGCCCGGCGTGATACTGAGACGGCAATATGTGATGAGCCCGCGAGGTTTCCAAAGGTTGGATCAAAGCCTTTCCAGCCTGCGCCAGGAATAAATATTTCTGTCCAGGCATGGGTTGAGCCCTCCTGAATATTGTCTTCTCCGGTATGTACGTACCCACTTACAAATCGACTCGCGAAGCCAAGTTTACGTGCGGCTAACATCATTAGGTTGGCAAGATCACGACAGGAACCGGCTTGTGATGTCAGAGTGATACCCGGGGGCTGCACGCCTTCTTCTTCCCGTTTGATATAATCAAATGACTGATAAATTTTCTGGTTGAGTCGTAACAATAAGGCAAAGGTCTGGATTTGTTCAGCAGGTTGCCAAATGTCTGCCAGCCACCGTTTAAGGTCGTCTTTGTCAGTAGGACTTTGAATCTGAGTGTAGGGCGTTAGTGCAATCGCTTCCTCGGTAGTATAGGCAAACGGATAGTCAACCGCATGCTCGGCGACCAAAAAATTATGTGGTTCAATATCAAACTTCTGAATGGTAATGGTGCTGTTTATCACTAATTTTTGCGTTGCCTGGGTGAACGAGGCGACTGCAATGGTGTTCTCTTCGGCGTCGCGTTGCCAATGCAGCTCTGCTGGCGGCGTTATGATTAACTGCGATGATTCGATATGCTGATCGTGTCCTTCGCGAGGACGAAGTCGCAAGGTATGAGGCGTAAGTTCTACGGCGCCAGAAAACTGATAGGTAGTAATATGATTGATCTGCAGCCTTCTCATGATGCTAATCCTTGTCGTTTACGTCGAGTCGATGAAAATTACGCATTAACCTGAGTGTGTGCGGCTTCATGTCTTGTAAAATACGAAGCGCCAGGTCATCAATGCCAGGCAAGTAGGGTTCAACATGGAAAGCAGAGAAATTGTAAACCGCTACATCATTATGGAACCTGTAAAAGCAAGCGCGGTTAATGTTAAAGCTGGTGTTACGGGGCAGATTCACCGCTGCTGCATGTAACTCCCTGCACAACACTACTCTTAACCGGCGGGCCGTGCAACTCTAACTCTGGGTTAGCGTTCACGTTTCAGACGCTGACGAACAGCGTGCGAATGCCATGCGGCCGGCACGATGACCAGCACAGCAATCAGTGCTAATAACCAGTGATAATGCTGGGTAAAAAATGTCAGCCGGGTAATTTCAGCGGCGAGCTCTGTATTGGCCTGTTCGGCATAGGCCGGGGCGCCCAGCGCAGCCTCTTTAGCGATGGCAAATCCCCCACTTAAGGCGCTGTCCCAACCCAACGATGATAACGATGAATACGCTTTAAAACCAATTGCCGCAGCACCAAAAGCAACCAGGCCAATGGCCACTGTGCCCAGGCTTAATAATCCAAACCCGATTGCGCCAATTGTGACGATGCCAACCGATATAACCCCAACACTGATCGGTGCAATGGCCACGCAGCCCCAGGCAAATAAAAGACCCCGTGCATAGGCGCCACCTGCAATCCAGCCAAATGCGGGGCCTTCGCCGTGCTCGGGTGTGTCAAACTGAATATGGCAAAGTGGTACGCCGCAAAGTGTCAGTTTACTTTTGTATTCGCGCTGTTTAGCGCCTGGTTTATCGGCTTCACGACGAAATGCATCGGGGTAAAACAATCGCTCGCGCGCTCTTAGTACTTTTGAGCTTTCAAACATGTATTGTACTAATACAAAGTAGCTGATAATAAAAATTAGCAGCACTGTTTGCGACATGATGGTTAATAGCGCCGCATGGTCAGGGTAGGTTACTGCCAGTTGCTTTAGCAGCAGCATCGCCGCGGTGAAAATCAGTGCTGTACCGATAAACCCCACCACAATTTTTATCACCAGTTTGCGCTCATTGGCAGTTCTTGACTGAGCTAACCCAGTACGTAAACCAAAAAATGAACTGATAAATCCGGACGCGGCGGCCAGTACCGTTAGTACTGAGGCCAGTTTAAAAAATGAACCGGCTTTAGCGGCCCCGGCTCCCCATACGGCGGCTTTGGCGGGTGGTGCAATAGTACTGATCATGGTTAAAACACCGGTCGTAAAGGCAACACCTGGTTTGCTATTTTTAAGGGCGTCCTCAACCATGCCTTGCATGGCCTCCCTAAGCATTTTTCGACCGCGGGACAGTCGCTGCTTTACGGTATCTTCGGAGAGTTCAAGCTGGGCTGCGACCCGCTGCACGGATTGCTCTTCGCGGTAAAATAATACCAATGGCTCACGGTAGGTGGGTTCCATTTGGGCAAGGACTTTCCACAATAATGTTTGCTGCTGAGCAGCGATTAATCCGTCATCCAGAGCCGTTTCACTGCTTGGTGCGGTGTCGCTCAGTTCGCCACTTTCTGTTGCTGACTGTTTGGCGGTTTTGCGCCGGTAACGACTTACCTTAAAACGCAGAATGCCGCACAGCCATGCCTTTAACTTATGTGGATCGCTTAAGGTATCGAGCTTTTTCCAGGCATCCACAAAGGCCTCCTGGGCAATGTCTTCGCTGTATTTAAAATCGCCCACCGACGAATAAGCAATAGAACACAACAGGTTTTGATAACGGCTTACAATGGCGCAAAAAGCGTCACGATCGCCGCCTAACGATCGCATCACAAGGCCGGCATCGTTTTCATCTGTTATTGACGTGGGCTTACTAAATAGTTTCATAAGTATCTTTAGCTGGTGGATTTACGCCTAAGTGCCAGCCACTTAAAAAAAGGTGACACCACAGTTTAATTTATTTTTTTCACTTATGTTGTCACCTTTGATAAACCGCCGGGCACTTATAGGTTAAGCGCGCACGTTGGCCGTGTCGCAACAAACGTTCAGAGCATTGCTTAAGAACTTTATGTTAACTGCCTTACCGGAGTAAATCCTATTATGAAAACCTTTAATTATACTGTCCGTCATCTACTCAACAGCGCCGCATGTGCGATGTTACTGACTTTTACAGGCGCTGCATTGGCTGACACCTTGCCTGCAGTGGTAGACGATTTTAGCGCTGAGACCAACAACCTGGGCTTGCCCAGACAACACATGAACGACTCTGTCGCGGGTGGCAGTACAGTTAGCAACGCCAGTGTCAGTGAAGGGGTACTTTACTTAAGCGGCGACATTGCTCCACCACGTGGTCAGCCTGGCTGGGCCAGCACTGTATTACTGCTCGATGCTGCAGGCGAGCCGCAGGATGCCAGTGCCTACCAGGGGATTCGCATGCGGGTAAAAATAAACAGTGGCAATATGTCAGTCTCTGCTAACAGCACTGAAATCACAAATTTTGACTATCATGCGGCGCCCGTCGTGGTAAAACCCGATGGTGAATTTCATGTCGTGAAAATTCCGTTTGAGAAGCTGGCGCGGGCGTGGTCGGCGCCAACAGCGCTGAATACCCAGACCCTGGCCAGCCTCAGCATTACTGCATTTGAAATGCAAAAAGGCAGCTACGACTTTGCCATCGATGAAGTCGGCTTTTATTAATCAATGCCGTTGCTGAACTAAACAGGAAACCACCATGAAAACCACTACACCAATGCCGTTAACGGTATCCGATGGGATACCCGTTGCAACCTCGCTCGCTACGCGCACTGTACGACTGGATTATCTTGAAGCGGTGCGCGCCTTTGCCTTGCTTCTGGGGGTAGTGTTTCATGCCGGGTTATCCTTTATGCCGATGTTTATTGGCTGGGCTGTGATGGATATTTCAACCAGCCAATGGATCCCGCTTTTTACGTTGGTAAGTCACTCGTTCAGAATGGAATTGTTTTTTCTTGTCGCCGGCTTTTTCAGCCATATGGTGGTAACCCGTCAGGGCCTCAGGGCATTTTTAATCTCACGATTCTGGCGCATTGTCGTGCCGTTTGTGATTGGCTGGATAGTACTGCGGCCACTGCTAGTATCGGGATGGATTATGGGAGCGCAAAGCATGCGCGGAGACGCCGATGTGGGCGCAGCACTGCTAGGCGGTATTGAAAGTCTGAGTGCGCTGCCACAAGGGATATTTGTGGGTACACACCTGTGGTTTTTGTATTATTTACTGGTAATTACTGCGGGGCTGCTGATGGTGCGTTATGTGGTTAAAAAGTCCGGAGCCCCAGCCACCTGGTTATCCGGTTTAGCCGCTGCGACCGTAGCGTTTTTGTGCAGATCGAAACTTGGCATCATTGCCGCAGCTGTGCCTACCGCGTGTTGCTTATGGTTTATGCATCACTGGGGAGTGGATACCCCTGACAAATCCCTGCTGCCGCACCTACCGGTGACCTTAATTTATGCGGGCTTTTTTACCTGCGGCTGGTTAATGCAGCGTCATACCGCAATGATCGAACAATTTGCCCGCATTACCGGTTTTAAACTTGGCCTTTGCATTGTCGCGACTGCTGGCGCCGCTATCTTATCTCAATACGAAGCCCGGCCCGCGCACGAACAGTACCATTACCTGAAAGCAGCATATATGTTGTGTTATGCCGTGATGATGTGGTCACTCGTTGCGCTGATAATTGGCGCGTGTAAAAAATGGCTGAGCGGGCAGAGCGCAATTGTTCGCTACCTTGCTGATGGTGCCTATTGGCTGTACCTCATTCACCTGCCGATCGTGGTTTGGTTACAGGTTGCCTTTGCCGAGTTACCGCTGCACTGGCTAATAAAACTGTGCAGCATTAGTGGTCTCACCGTAGCCACCTCCTTTGCTTTGTACGAAGTCATGGTTCGGCGAACTGTCGTTGGCCGGGTATTAAATGGTCAACGACAAAAGGACAACCCCGGTGTGACGTTGGCTAGTCGTTAAGGGCAGTAATAGCATGACCACCTTTGTCACTGTCCCAGGTCACGGCGATGACGCACCAGCGACGACCATCGTTAAGTAGCTGAAACGTATTAATACCTTCAGAATAGGCTGGCGCATCGAGGGCATCACGGGATTCATAATGGCTAAGCACTGTTGCCATATGACCAACCTGATAAACCCTCGAGCTGACCTCCGTTTCGTAAAAATTAATGTCATTGAATATCTTTTTATTGAGCGCGGTAAACTCGTCGACGGTCAGTGCTTGTATTTGCGGTTGACCTTCTTCATCGTGAAATACCGGAATTATCTGACTAGTGGGAGCAAACAGATCAGCCATTAACTGCCAGTCCTTTGGCTCCCCGGCAGCCCCTGATACCACGTTGTAAAGGGCTGGGATGATGGATTCTAACTGCTGTGACTCAGCCGGCAGCGGATCGCCACAAAAATGCCCCGATTCCGCGTATGCGATATTTATCGAATATCCGAATACGAGTAATATAGTTGATATGTATACAATGATTTTGTAAGTGAATAAGCTGATAATCGTTTTCATAATAGCTCCAGTAATAATAATTAAAATAACAATTGGTGAAGCAATTTTCCGCTTTCTTCGGTTTTTATAAAATTGATAAGTCAGTCTTTTTACTTGAGGTAATATCAACTATGGGGCGTAAATTTACGCTTAAGCAATTAGAGTTACTGGCGTTGTTATATCGCCTGGGTAACCAGTCGGAGGTGGCAAAGTCACTGCATATCACGGTGAGTGCGGTGAGCCATCAGTTGCGCCGTATAGAAAAACTGTGCGGATTTCCGCTTACTTATAAGCAGGGTCGTCATTTGGTATTGAGCGAACAAGCCCGCCAGTTTGCCGAAGCATTGACCCACCATTTTGCTGACATTGATACCCTTGCCACGCAGTTTTTAAATCAGGCGCTGACAGCAATCAACATTGGTGTGGACAGTGCGTTAGCCATGAACCGCTTTACCCAGGCCCTGAGTTTCAGGGATATCTCCGGCACCGTCTCTGATTTACGGGTGCGTATGTTGCAATGCAATGATGATCCGGTGGCATTGGGTCTTGATATGGTGCTTGGTCAGCGCATTGTTGATCCCCGGTATCACAGCGAGTTGTTGCAAAGAGAGGAGTATATCGCGGTATGCAGCCCGGCTTACCTGGCTAAGATTGGCGGCGAAGCCGAGCATTGGACGACCCAAGCCACATTGCTCACACTGGAGGACGTTAACGAATGGGCGCTGTGGCAAATTCATGTGTATCCGGCGCTTACGATTAAACGCCAGACCTATTTTAGCCATACCATATTGTTACTCCAGGCAGTGTTGAATCATCAGGGCGTCGCCTTACTGGAAAAAGCCCTGGTGAAAGAGCAACTAGACAACGGCTTGCTGTGCAGAGTGGAGCGGAAGTCGTTAATTGTGCCCGAGCGAGGCTATTATTTGTCGGTGCGCCGGCAAATTGCCGGTCACGCATCAGTTAAACAGGAAGCGCGTTGGATTAAACACTGGTTATAAGCCCTACTGCGGCAATAACGCGGCGGCCGCAACCAGCGTCATAATGATCACCAACCAGCGATAATGCTGCTCGCTGATTTTCCTGACCAGCCAGATACCGGTGTAAACACCGGCTATAATCACAGGCAACGCCATCAGGTTAAGTTTAAAACTGTCCCAGGTAATGGTTTCCCACACAAACACATGGAAAGGCACTTTAAACAGGTTAATAACCAGAAAAAACCACGCCGCGGTGCCAATAAAGACGTTTTTGGGTAGGCGCATACTGAGTAAATACACTGCCATCACCGAGCCTGCCAGATTACCCACCATGGTGGTAAAACCGCCCAGTGTGCCGGTAGCGACAGCAAACCAGGTATAGTCAGGGACTTTGGTTTTATTGCGTTCCAGCCAAATCATCAGCGCCACGCTAACAAAAATTATGGCTGCCATGATTTGCACAAATAGTGCGTCGTCGATTTTCTCGCCCAGCCAGGTACCAAGCAACACGCCGACCACCGCGGCAGGGAAAAGCTTTATCAAAAATTGCCAGTTTGCATGGCGGTGATAATGATGGACGGCAAACACATCAGCCATAATTAACATCGGCAACATGAGCCCTGAAGACGCTTTACCACCAAACATCAGTGCCAACAGCGGTACCGACAATAACGTGGTGCCGTGGATGCCGGCTTTGGCCAAGCCCACCATAAAGCCAATGAGCAAAATTAAACTGATATCCAGCATAGAGAGGTTTTCTAGTATCACGATAATGCCTTGATTGTTGTAGTCGGTTGATTAGTAGCGCGCCGGGGTTATCCCTCTGACCAGTATTGTTTAAGCTTGTCTTTATAACGACGTGACAGGTTAACTTGCCGACCGTTGCTGAGCATTACATCGCCGTCGCCACTATTGTTATAACTGACCGACGTTATCTTGTGGCGATTAACCGCATAACTGCGGTGTACTCTTATAAAGCCTCGTTCAGCGAGGGTGTCGGTGAGCTTACTTAAGGTTGAGCGTAATGGGTAGACGCTGCCAGCCGCATGCAGGTTGACGTAATTGCCACTGGACTCCATCCATTCGATATCAGCAACGTTAACTAAAAATTCCTTGTCGAGTTTTTTGACCAGCAAATGTTCAGGGGGAGCGGATGAATGGTTATGGGATACATCATTTAAACCCGCAGCGTCTCTGTTCGGAGCGTTTTCGCCAATGAAATTAGCCTCACCTTTTATGCGGCTGTAGGCAAAGCGGCAGAGCTGAAAGAGCACCAAAAAGTTTACATAGCCAAGCAGATCCTTACGGTACTCGTAGACAAACTCCCGCAGCCAGGGGCCAAAGTTGTAGTCGCCGCCAACGCCGCTGTAGACAAGTTCGCGCATCCCTACCATTAAAACCACATGGCAAACGCTGAATACCAGTGACGCGAGCAGGTGCATGGCTAACTGTTTGCCGGGTCGGGCAAAACGCAGTGGGTAGCGACGCCAAAACCAAAACAGCGGCAGCAGGCACAGTAAGGTCGACAACGCGCTTGAATATTCCCATACAAACGGCTCCCACATGCTGAGCGAGGTTTCACCATGACGTGTTGATTCCATCCAGGTGGACGTAGCATTCACCGTATTGTTTAAAAACAAATAAAATGCAATCGCCAGCAGCGCGTAACGTTGTGGGTGGCGATCAATACGCCGGGTGATCGAGTGAATAACTGAAGTGCTGTGTGACATGCAACCCATCCTAATTTCGAAGCGCTTATCTTTGCGTTTTAAGCGCCTGATAGCAACCGTTTATCCCCCCGTTTAGCCCACGAACCTGCCGCTAGTCACTCATTGTACCCGCTTACACCTGTTGTGTGGTGTACGCCAGACTATTTTGCTCAACTGTTTTTGCACATTAACCACAAGGATTCTTCATGCACACACGACGACATGATATTGACTGGCTTCGCACGCTGGCGTTTGGACTGCTTATTTTATATCACGTGGGCATGTATTATGTTTACGAATGGGACTTTCACCTCAAAAGCGACGATCAGTACATCTGGTTGCAGGATGTTATGATCATGAGCAATCAGTGGCGCATGTCGTTGTTATTCTTTATTTCCGCTATGGCACTTGCGTTAGTCAGGCAGCGCTATTCGGGCTGGCGGCTGGCAGGTTTACGTACCAGGCGGCTGATGATCCCGTTATTGTTCGGGATGGCTGTAATCGTGCCACCCCAGCTGTATGTCGAATTGATATACGGGATAGGTTATGAAGGCAGCTATAGCGCCTTTATGCGCGAATACTTTAATCTGGATACGTCGCTGGCGCCGCATAAGCAGTCTGCCATCGGCTTGCTCACCTGGAATCACCTGTGGTTTTTACCCTACCTGTGGCTCTATTCTCTATTCGCGTTGCTCGCGTCAACCTGGCTTAGCCTTGTTGCCAAATGGCTTAATAAACTGCCCGCTACACTGCTGATGGTAGTGTTAGTGAGTGTTATGGCCGGTATATGGTTCGCCTTGCGTAACGATTATCCGTCTACCCACGCACTGATTGGCGACTGGTATAACCATGGCAAGTATTTACTCGCTTTCGTGGCCGGCTATCTGCTTGCCAGTATGCCTGCAATATGGGAAAAGGTTATACGTCACCGACGCTGGTTTGTCGCGTTTTCGGTAGTGGGTTACAGCTTAATTGTCCTCGACCGGCACGGCTATCTCGCCCTCGATGAGGCAACGTATCAACTCTGGTATGTACGTTATTTTATCGGCATTTTATTAGCCTTAAATTTATGGGGATGGATCTTAATGCTGGTGGGCTATGCCGGTCGCTACTTACGGTCTGGCAGTACATTATTGAGCTACTTCAACCGGGCTATTTTGCCCTACTATATTTTTCACCAGACATTGATTATTTTACTGGCCGTGGCTCTCATGCCGCTTAAGCTGCATGCTGGTATTGAAGCGCTGCTGATCATTGTACTGACCTGCGTTGGCTGTGCGCTGGGTTATGAAGTGATTAAACGAATTCCAATCGTGAGTGGCTTATTTGGACTCAGTTTTTGGCCGCGGCGAAAACCGACCAAGAACGCTGCAGAGTGCAAACATCAGCCATTAACCGATTCGGTGGCTAAATAGTTTATAACCTCGTGTTGTAGCCTTAAGGTGGGATAGGGCAAAGAAGACATTTGCCTGGAGATATCGATGTACCATGTCACTCCCCTGGAGTAGTATTTTGGTATGTATCTGTTAGGCAGAATAATTCACCAAAAATAACCTGGAGCAAGGAAGCTCTTGTTAGCCCGGTAACGGGCTACCTAACGCAAACAACCATTTGCACATGTTGTTTCCGGAAGTCGTCATTATAAGCCAAAATGAAGGTATAGCCTTTGGAGCACATACAGGGAAAAGGTATCTCCCTGCAAATCAATGGAAGTGATCGTCCGGCAGTGCCACCTGGCCTCACCACCGGACGATTACTATTATGCGGTATTACGCTTTTTACGGGCGACAAACAATCCGCCTAAACCGGCGAAGAAAAGTGCAAACAAGCTTGGCTCACTCACCGGATCAGCACTTACCAATTGTGCTGCTGTGGTAAAGCTGAATGTTGAACCTGTGGTCTGACGTTCCGCCTGGAAAATATCCAGCGTATAGTCCTCACCAATAGTAAGACCAAGACTATCAATATCTACGTCGCCGTTAGCGGTGCCGTGGATACCACCAAGGTCGATCACTAACTCACCATTGATGAATACCCACACATCGTCATCACCGCTGAAGAAAAAGTCGCTGCCAGCATCAAAACCAGTGTAGGTAAAAAGGGTGCGGATCTCAGTGGTAAAGTGATAATTATTGCCGAAGCCTTGGTCACCAAAACCTTCTGAACTGCTGAGTGGAAAGTATTGGTTATTCGAGTAGGTATAAATACCTGAGCCTGTGCTCGTTTCTGTGGCAGTAATACTTTTGGTAAATGTGTAATTTACGCCGCTGACGTCGTTGTACCATTGATCGAAATTTGCTTGTGTGGACATTGTGGTGCCACCCACGTAGACAGGCTTGCCATCAGCACCCAGCGTGTCTGCCACGAGCCCGGTAACTAATCCTGATCCATTCGCGCCGTTATTTTCAAAATCAGGGTGGGCTGATGAGAAATCGCGAATTGTCGCCTGGAAAGTAATGAATGCTGCATTTGCTGAGCTTGCGCTCGCTGCCAGCAAAATAGTTGCTGCGACTGCCTTGGTGGTAAGGTTTTTCATCGTTGCCTCAAAAAATAAATGGAATCTTTTGTCAGGATTAAGCATTTTTTGGGCCATTACTTATTCTTTTTGTTTTTATATCTTTTAAAACAATTATTTATGGCTTTCTCTATTTGCAGTTGTCGAGGTGTACCGTTTCCTTTTGTAAATAAAACTGACATTACGCAGAGGCGCATCGCATATAGTACTCTTCAAGCTGAACGTCGGGCAGGGCGGCAAAGCGGTGCGATGGCGCATTAAAACCTTGGCATCCAGCGTGAAAAAAATGTTATCTTTGCGTCCTAAATCAATTTGTAATACAAATGACGACAATTAATTCAGAGCAATAATCAGGTTAAAAGATGACAGTGAAAACCAATAAGCCACTAGTAGAACAACGCGCCGACCCTTTTGTTCATAAACACAGCGATGGTTATTATTATTTTACCGGCTCAGTGCCGACCTACGACCGCATCGAATTAAGAAAGGCAACAACCCTGGAAGGTCTTAAGGATGCCGAAACCTTCGACATCTGGTTTAAGCACGACAGCGGGCCAATGAGCCGTCATATCTGGGCACCGGAAATTCACTATCTTGATGGCAAGTGGTACATCTATTTTGCTGCCAGTGAGGAAGAGGATATTTGGGCGCTACGCCCTTATGTACTGGAATGTAAAGGCCAGGATCCCCTTAACGACGAGTGGGTTGAGCTTGGCATGATGCAGGCTGCAGAGGGGGATGATAAATCCTTCACCGATTTTTCTCTGGATGCCACCATTTTTGAAAATAACGGTAAACGGTATTTCTGTTGGGCTGAGAAAACCGGTGGCCAGTTTGCTGCGTCTAACTTGTATCTCGCTGAAATGGAATCGCCCATCAAGCTTAAAACCGTGCAGTTTATGTTAACCACGCCAGATTATGACTGGGAGCGGGTGGATTTTTGGGTTAACGAAGGACCTGCCGTGATTAAACACAACGGCAAAATCTTTATTGCGTTTTCGGCCAGTGCCACCGGTGCCTGCTATTGCATGGGCTACATGGAAGCCGATGAAAACGCAGATTTACTGGATCGTAACTCGTGGACCAAAACCCGTCATCCGGTACTTGAAACCGACTACGATAAAAAGATCTTCGGGCCCGGACACAACTGCTTCACGGTCGCTGAAGACGGTGAAACCCCGCTGTGTGTGTATCATGCTCGTGACTATGAAAATGCCGTGGGCGAACCATCGGTTGTACCTAAAACCGATACCCGCCCGCTGGAGGAAATCGTTAAGGATCCACTTTACGATCCAAATCGTCATGCGCGCGTGATGGAAGTAAAATTCGATGCCGACGGCAAACCCGTCTTTGAACTGTATTAATACCCCTTAGCACTGCCTGCGGCTGGCCGGATGGGCAGCCGCAGCGCACATCCACAAGAAAACGCAGCGTCGTCTCTGCACGCTGCTTAAACCCCTGGCGCCATGCTAGTCAGGCTGACTTGCAACGGCCGCATCGACATAGGCCTTGGTTCCCCACAGTGGTACGGTCGACAAGCTGTGCTTAAAACTGCCCGACGTTTCTTTCGTGGAGTAGGATAAGTACATCAGGGTTTGGCTGGACGGATCGAAAATGCGACGGATCTTCATATTCTTAAACAATACGCTTTTGGATTTAGAAAACACCACATCACCAGACTTTGACTTGTCTATGGCCGCAATCATGGCCGGGGTGATCTCGCCGGTCTGACGACAAGCAATTGAGCTGTCGGAAGGATCAGCCAGGCTTAGGTTGGCCTCGATGCTGGCGACATGGCAGGTTACTCCGGTCACCACCGGATCGGTAAACGTATCAATCTTTACGTCTTTGGTGGTAAACAAACCTAATGACACGTCTGCCACTTCATTGCGGCCACAGGCGCTAAGTAACAGTGCGCAGCTGGTAAGTAAAAGAAGTTGTTTTTTCATCGGTGAACCTGTTAACGGAATATACTGCAGTACAGACTACACCGTGTGGTGCATGCTTACCATGATGAGTGTATTTCAGCGATAGGTTATCGCCGACAGTTAATGTACAATGACGTTAATGAATCTGATTTGGTCTGCGTTACGTTAAACACTGTGTTAAGTAATGATGAAGGCCCAACAATGAAGGAATTTAATCATGCCATTACTCGATAGCTTTCGCGTTGATCATACCCGTATGCATGCTCCGGCCGTGCGCGTTGCAAAAAAAATGACGACCCCCAATGGCGATCCGATTACCGTCTATGACCTGCGCTTTTGTGTGCCCAATGAAGAAGCCTTGTCGGAAAAGGGCATTCATACCCTTGAGCATCTGTTCGCTGGCTTTATGCGCGAGCACTTAAATGCCAACGACGTAGAGATTATCGATATTTCCCCTATGGGTTGTCGTACCGGGTTTTATATGAGCCTGATTGGCACACCGGAAGAAGAGCGGGTGGCTAAAGCCTGGCTGGCAGCCATGAATGACGTACTAAAGGTACAAACGGAGTCGGATATTCCGGAATTAAACGAATATCAGTGCGGCACATACAAAATGCACTCTCTCAAAGAAGCCCAGGAAATTGCCCAAAACGTGTTAAACCGTAAAGTCGGCATTAACAGTAATGACGAGCTTTACTTAAGCGATGAGTTTTTAGAGCAATAGTTCTACCGGTAATATTTTGAAACCAAAAGCCCTGGCAAACCGCCGGGGCTTTTGCGTAATATGGACTGACTTTTTTGGCAAACGATAACGGTTTGCACGGTAAATACAAGGATAGAACTTTCATGTCTGTTTTGATGGGGGCGGCGTTATTGTCATTGTCCGCACTGGCAACCGATGCGCCAAAATGTACCGATGATTCAGTAGTCTTAAGCCAGTGGCAGACCTACAGGGCTGAGGAGTTTAGTGCAGTAGCAAACAATGATGGCCTGCTGGAACAACTGTATGCCTGTTTGGCAGACCCGGATCCCCGGTTACGTGACGGTATTGGCTATGAAGGCGTGATGGCGCTGTTTAGAAATTCACAGCTTGGCAAGGCGCAGCAACTGGCATTTTTTGAGCGCCTGACAACCGATCTGACTACTCTTACCAACGATGAACACGGTGTATTTTTACCTTTTGTGGTGTTGGCCTACAGCGAAGTGGTGCGTGCTGACCGAATAGTGTCGTACCTTAGCGAGTCCCAGCGCCAACGGGCATTGAATGCCATTGCCGGTTATATCACGCAGATGCAGGACTATCGCGGTTTTGATGCGGATACTGGCTGGCGACACGGTGTCGCCCACAGCGCCGATGTGCTGCTTCAGCTAGCCCTGAATCCGCAGCTTAGCGGTGCGCAACATGAGCAGATTGGCCAGATAATCGGCCAGGCACTGCAGCCAAATATACGCCAACACTTTTATATTTATGATGAACCGGGCAGGCTTGCCCGCGCCTTTGCCTATAATTTGTTAAGCCCAAAGGTGAACATTGAAACCTGGCAACAGTGGCTGGCGCAGCACAGCAGCGCTTATGGCTACCCCGGTTGGCAGGCAGTGTTTCAATCGCAAGACGGACTGGCGCAACGGCACAATAAAAAAGCGTTTTTCCAGGCGCTTTATGCCACCATTGCAGCAAGTGAGCAGGAAAGGCTGGTTGCGCTACTGCCGAGCCTGCAAGCAGCGCTTAAACGCATACCTTAGCCGCCACTGCCAGCGCCGGAAAGTAGTAAGCACTTCGCCCCGGGTTATAGCACTGGCGCGTCAAAATCTTCGGGTTCATCGGTATAAATACACACGTTCCAATCGGCGGCCAGGCCATCGTCTGCCTGACAATAAGTGGCAAAAAACTCAACAATTTCCTGGCGCTGACAATGGGCTTCAAAACTTGCCATATCAGCCCAGATTTCGTTAAACGCAATAGGAAAGCTCTTGCCCTCGGCGAACGGGCTGGTGAGGTGTCGGGTAACGATATACTGAAGACAGCCGTCTTCACGCAAGGTATTGGGCTCCAGGCCTTGCAATACCTTAAATAACGCTTTCTCTTTGCCCGGTTTAGGCAGAAACTGGGCGATACAATAGACTTTCTTCGACATAATGATTCCTTACTATTAACAGCCATGCATAGTAGAGGATGTCAGCCAATTTGTAACCTGTGAGCGCACGACAATAAGTGAAACTCTGTGTCAGTACCGTAAAGAGGCTGTCTCAGTTACTGGCAAATTCCTTAACAGAGGCCGGCAATACAACAGAGCGGTAGAGTGTTTATTTCTGCGAGTCCTGATGTTGTCGAATATCACCGGTAACCCAGAGCGACTCCGCTATATCAAAAACATAATGCTGTTATGATCGGCGCACACTATTGTACAACTTATTGCTCAACGATTTTTTTGGACGTGTTTAATGCAAGAGCCGAACGATAAAAAATTCCCCGCGTTTAAATACGAAAAACAGTTTGAACGCTTCTTATGGCGATCGAGACTGTTGGTATTGCTTGCGGTTGTTCCGAGCCTTGCCGGCGCCCTGGTATTATTGCTGGTTGGCACCGCCGACATCATTGGTGTCGTTGTTGCAGTGGGGCAGTATTACCTATTGGGTATGGGAACGAATATTCACGACTCGATCGTGCCTGACATCATCATGGCGGTTGATATTTATCTTATTGCGGTGGTGCTGCTGATATTTGGCACCGGTATTTACCGGCTGTTTGTGTCGCCAATTGACGAGGCTGAAAATTACCATCAGGCCCATCCTTTCAATGTTAACTCCTTCGATGAGCTTAAAGACAAGATAGCCCGGGTGGTGATCCTGGCGGTTATCATTGAATTTTTCAGAGCTGTTGTCGATATTCGCTTCCAAACGCCCTTAGACGCTATATTTCTTGCCGTATCGATTATGGCACTGGCGCTTGGCCTTTATTTAATGGCCAGAGCGCATGTGAAAGGCGATAGTCACCACTAGGCAAAATACCCGCGATAGGAAAAGTAACTGAGCAATAAAGGGCCCCTAAAAAGACCTTTCCGACTAACCCGTTATGCTGAAATTTACCACCTGTGGTGGGTTAATTACAAATTGATACAGAATTACTTTATCGCCGTGATAGGCTTTCGTTAATTAACGGTTTAGCAGATTATGAGGATAATCGTCACATTATGATAAAAACAATACTCACCATTAGTACTGCCGCACTGATGAGTTTTCACGCCGCCGCAACAGTTGTCGAAATTCGCACTAATATGGGCAACATTAGCGTCAATCTTTTCGATCAGGACACCCCTGAGACAGTCGAGAATTTTCTTGAATACGTTAATTCAGGCGCGTACGCCAATAATGTGATTCACCGTCTGGAGCCAGGTTTTGTCGTTCAGGGGGGCGGATTTACCTACAACAACGTATTGCCCCTGGACAATGTTGCAACCGGCACGCCGGTGACCAACGAGCCGGAATTGTCCAATGTGCGTGGCACGATCGCAATGGCTAAGCTGGCCAACGATCCGAACAGCGCCACCTCACAATGGTTTATCAACCTGGATGACAACAGTCAGAATTTAGATGTGCAAAATGGTGGTTTTACCGTGTTTGGTCAGGTTATCGATGACGGAATGACTATTGTTGATGAAATCAGTGAACTACCCAGGTTTAACCTTGGCGGTGCAGCGAGCTCGATCCCGCTGATTGATTATACCGCTGCGGATGCATCTAACGGTGTTGAACCTGACGAAAATAATTTTGTATTGATTACGGATATCGTCGTCACTGATGCCGCCGCTGAAACCAATCCTGATTTAAACCCGGTACCTAACACGCTGATCGACAGCAGTGGCGGTGGCGATCCAACGCCGCCTTCAAGCGGCGGTTCGTCAGGGGGATCGCTTAATCCACTTGCGTTACTGTTTGTCGCCTTATCAGTAGTGGCGTTCAGACGCCGGGTAAAAGCATAAACCTTTAGCTTTACGTTTACAGTAATCAGCCTCAAAGCCTGCCCATATGTGCTTTGAGGCTTTTCATCACAAGCCTCTCCCTACCTTCATTTTAAGTATCATGTGTTGCGTTAGCTTTACACAGCCCTCGGACGAGCAGTCTAAGCCGTCGATAGATAAATGAACTACACTAGGTGTATTGTCTATCAGGGTATATAAATAAATGCCTTGGTTTTGTTTGTTGGGAATTACACGGTCACATGCTCTCAAACCGGTTTGTTAAATGGTTGAGTAAACTCTCCTTTATTACGTCAGCAGCGCTGGCCACAACTTTCGTCGCGCCAGCATTTTGTGTTGAGCAGCCGCTTTCTTCCGCTCCTCAGCAATACAAAAAGCCTGACTCAGTGCTGCTAACCTATGCAGAGCATCCGCAAATTGAAACTTATAAAACGTTGCTCAGTGATGTATACAACGAGATGGGAATAGCCGTGCATTTTCAGCCTGTGCCGGCTGGGCGTGGATTATTATTAGTCGACAGCGGGTCTGTCGACGGCGATGTTGCCCGGGTGAGTGTGAATGCCAGGTCATTAAAAAATTCGATGGTTGTGCAGCCCTCTTTGTTAAAATGCGATCTGGTACTGGTTTGTACCAAAGGGGTGGCATGTAACCAGGATGTGTTAAAACAAAGATGGGCGGTGGTATTGTCAAACCTGGGTAATAATAAGCTGTTGGAAGAGTATGATATCGACGCGCGGGTAATTCTCAATGAACAAGTCTCTGGTACCATTGAGATGTTTAATAGTAAAAGAGTGTCGTATTTGTTTTATATACAGCCTGTCGGTATTCCCTTAAGTGACACTTTCGTTGATTTTAATTCACTTAAATTGCGGGAAGTTAGCGTAAATCATATTATTAGTGATAAACATGCTGCATTGTTACCTGAATTAGAGCGTGTGTTAGCAAAACGATTAGCTGAGACTGGCCACGATTAGCATACAAATAAAACGGTCAGCAAAGCAGATGAAGCTTGTATAAGTTGCAGCAATTAATTCTGGTTATAGGTGTTATTCTAATTCAATGCTGGGGACTGAAATTTTGCTATTTACGCGAGGCCCAGTTTTAAAAAGACTGTATAAATTATAGATTTATACTCATCAAGCGATAATTTTATAGTACTATAACGGATGGAAAGCGAACCCGGGAAGTAAGGGGGAAAGTGGGTGCTTGAAGTCTCTTTTTTCAACTTTCACGATATTATACTCATTACCGTAGTATTTGAATGCCTGCTCATGACGGGTATGTTGGCGTGGAAGGAAAAAGGTAAAAACATCAGTAATTTGCTGTTAGCCTCATTACTGCTGGCGAATGCCGGTTACCTGATTGATACGATCACGTACTGGAATCTCAATATCAATGCCTATGCGTCTCAAATATCGCCAAACCTGTTTTTTTGGCTGGGGTTTTGTTCGTTCCTGAAAGGGCCTTTGCTGTTATGGTATACACGTTCCTATATATTTCGTAACTTTGCCTTTAGTCGGCTTGATCTGCTGCATTTGTTACCAGCCCTGTGCTACCCCTTTTATATGTACCTGATTTACTATCAGCAAGATGATGCCTATAAACTGGCAATTGTTGGCAGTTATGACGTATTGATTAGCGATCCCTGGTTTCGAACACTGCGCTGGGCGCAGGATTTTGGCGTTATCTTTTACGGCTTTTATTGTTTATATCTTCTGTCAGAACACAAAAAGCAATTGGCCAGCATTTATACCAGCTTTAATCGGCGCGAGTACAAATGGCTGCAAATTTTAGTGTGTGGGTTTTTATCTATCTGGGTTTGGATCTTTTTGTCTTACCTGCAGGTGTGGGTAACGGATTGGACGATTCCCATTGGCACGATTAGTAACTATTTAAATTTTATTCTGGTTAATGTGTTATTGGTTTATGGGCTGAGTAATTCCAACGTGTTTGATGAATTGCCGCCGCAGTATTTGGTGAATAACAGCAAAACCCGCGAAGATACCCACTTTCCTCACGTTGATCTATTAAAGACCAAAATGGAGCAGGAAAAACTCTTTGCCCGTAAAGATCTGACCCTCGAGCGACTGGCTGATGAACTGTCGATTCCTGTTAAAACGTTGTCCCGTACCATTAATGGGCATTTTCAGAAAAACTTCTTTGAATTCTTAAGTTTTTATCGTGTTGAAGAAGCCAAGCGCTTGTTACAGCATGAGCCAGACTTAAGTATTCAGCAAGTCATGGATAAATCCGGATTTCGCAGTAAGTCGGCATTTAACCGTTTTTTCAGAAAGTACGCACTTGATACCCCCAGTGAGTACCGCCGCAAACACATGTCCGTATAATGTTTTAACGAAAAAAGCGCCAACAGGCGCTTTCGTTTAGCCGTTGATTAGGCGGTGCCACTAGCTACCGGCACTGTAACTGGCGATAAATAAAAATAGAAAATACACCACAAGTGCTGCGAGTAACGCTAACACTATAATACGTGGTATTTTGGTGAGTCCTTTATTCATGGTGAGTCCTTGAGTGTAGAGGTGTCAGCAAAGCGTTGAGTCGCGAGCATAGTATGCTTTATAGCGTTTTCATGCTTTGCCAGTTCGGCTGAAAATCGCTGCCACTTATGACTGTCAGGCTGAGACAAAGTGGTCGCTGACAGGGGCAGAGCATGCGCACGTAAACGTCGCGCAGAAGGGCGTAACCGTAACCCGCAGAATGATGCCAGTCTTTGTAATTGACTAACGGGTTCGTCAATAAGTTGCTCATAAGCAATCGCACACCAATGATGCTGCGGCAATTCGCTAAGCCGCGTGCGTATAGTCTGGTTGGTTTGCAGCCACTGAAAGGTCGCAATATCAGCAATGCTGGCATCTTTAACGGTGCGCCAGCCTGGCGGCAATAAAAAACACCAGTTGCGCTGCACAAACCCCGGCAGATCTGGAAATGTAACAAAGTGCCCGGTGCGTTGCCCAAACTGCCATCCCTCGATAAGACTGGCAATATTTTGCTGGCCATTGCGATACAAATAAATGAATCGGGCGTGGGGGAATACCTCTCTCAGGAACGGAATGTTCAGTGCATTGCGCGGTGTTTTTTCTATAAATACGGGTTGTTGTTTACCGCTGCAAACCGCTTCCCAATCTGGTGGTGAACCATCTTGGTAACTCAGCTGTGACGCAAAGGCCTGGCGCAAATGTTGGCTAATTTCTGCGGTGGCGTGATGACGGCTGAGACTGCCAGAATCATAGTTAGCGTTTTCTTTATGCAGCTCGGGAAAACGTCTGTAAATACTGTGGCTTTCGTTGCCGATACTCAGGCAGGGCAAATGCTGTGTGAGTAGTTCAAACAATAATGTACTGCCAGCGCGAGGCGCTGACAGGACAAATATCGGCCGGATGTTTTGCCAGACCTCTTTGCGTCCCGGTGATATCAGGTGGGCGGTATTGCTACTGTGCATTACCGCTCGCCACCAGTGAGGTAGAAACTAGCAAAGAACGCCCCGCCCGCAGGTTATCCGCTGATCGTGCTCGCACTTCAACAACCCCCTCTGGCACGTCTACCGGGCCTGAATAGGTTTGCCACACGCCGCCGTTTATCCGGTACTCTAATGGCAAACCCGGCAATAAAATATTGATATGGAGCTTGCCGTTGTCTATTTGGGCGCCCACGGTTGGAATGCGATAGCCAACATCCAGCGCATCTAACTTGAGTAACTCTTTTTGTGCCAACGTATTGGCGAAGCGGTTAAAGGCCTGATCTCGGGCCGTGCGTGCTGCCCGACTAAAATAGCCAGTGTTCTGATTATATGATTTGCCGTCCGGGGCGTAACCAGGCTCCCAATCAGCGCGATGCCACGCGCGTTCTGCCAGGGCTATTAAGCGCGGAAATATCATCGTTTGTGCCTGCCATTCATTGCGTATTGTTTCTGACCATAAGTGCCCCTGGATACCCAGAACCCGACGTCCTGGCTGTTTGACGGGGGTATCGCTAATGCTAAAAGGACGCTCATGCAGGTTGCGCCATACTTCGGCATGCATAGGCAGATTTTCCGGCATATAGGAAAACACTTTGCGGCTATTAATGTGTCGTGCGGCCCAGTCGTAGCCACGCTCTTTAGGATGCGCCTCATGGGGCATATCAAAGTAACTGACTTCCGGCAATGACAGCACCACATCCCAGCCCTGATTCAGATGCTTGTGGGTCAACTGGGTGGCATTGTCTGCAAGTAACGCCCATATATGCGACTGCACCCGGGCCGGCATATTGTCGAACTCGGTATGGTCAAGGCCATCATTCCAGCCTGCTGGTACGATATTTTTTTGTGCCAGCAGATTGGCGATCCGCTCAATAAAATAGCCGCCCAAATTAAGGTTTTGCGGGTTAGTTTTTTTGCGTTCGGCAAGTAGTGCCTGACAGGCAGGAGATGCTAACCAGGCGCCAGGGCTCTCATCACCGCCAAGGTGATACTTTTTCATGGTTAAGCCAGCCTGCTGATAGAGCTCGCTGAGCTCATCGACAACTTTCTCAACAAAGCGATAGGCGGATGGCATGCACACGTTAATGGTATTGTCGTTATAGTTTTGAATGCTGCGGTAGGCCGTTTTGTCGTTAAAATCGGTTAACAGGTACTCTTTGGCCAGGTCGGGTTGGCCCTCTGCCATATAACGACGGTAACGTGCTTCCATTGCTTTAATTGCAGCACGAGCATGTCCGGGCATGTCAAAGGACGGCAGAATTTCGATGTGTCGAGCGTCTGCGGCCCTGAGAATGTCGATAAAATCCGCCTTTGAATAGAAACCGTTGACCGGGGTATCACGAGAGGGGCCGCTGCCTAGCTGCGGTAACAGGCAGTGTTCTTCGGTAAGGTCATGACAACGAAAGCCGCCAATGTCAGTGAGCTCTGGCAAGCCGTCTATTTCTACCCGCCAGCCTTCGTCATCGGACAAGTGCAAATGCAATACATTGAGCTTATAGGCTGCCATCTGGTCGAGCAGCTCAATCACGCTGGATTTGGAATGAAAGTTACGCGCAACATCCAGATGCATGCCTCGATAAGTAAAACGGGGTTGGTCGGCAATAGACAACGCGGGCAATGTGCTATCACCGAGTTGCAGCAGCGCGGTGACAGATGCCAGCGCGTAGGCAGCACCTGCAGGTGTAGCGCTGTTAATGGTGATGCCGCTGGCTTCAATGCGTAATGAGTAGGCTTCATCAGGGAAGCGCTCTGCCGCGCTTCTGATAAGGGTGACCGGCAAGCCCTGAGCTGATGATGTTACGCCCAGTGCGCGAAGTCGCTCAATGGCTGGCTGCACGTCTTCACGACGAAAACCGTCAAAGATGAAATGCAAGCCATTACGTATATCGGCTGGTTGAGCGTTCAACAAGTTGTAACTGGCCGGAGTAGGAATAATAGCCTGGGCGATGTGCTCGTCAGTCTCACTGAGGTCGCGATTATTGGCATATAGCGTGGTCGCCGTGGCCCAGGGGGTCATGTCATCTGGGGTGGTACGAAACTGACGGTGTGGATCGGTAAAAGTGGCGACATGGCTGAGTGTGCCAATGCCAGTATGGGGGTCGGTGAGTTCACGGGTGGCGGTAATAATTTGTGGTGTGAGCCCGCTGGCCGTCGCGTAGTAGTTTGGCAGCGGTTTGTACTCAGTGTAGTGATTGCCTTTTAACTCAAGTGTAACAGTGTGAGGAATACTGGCTTTAAAACCGCTAAATTCGGGCGACGGTGTCAGGACTTTTAAATCACCGTTAACCAACTCAACATCAAGGTCATTTGCCGATACAAAGCTGAGTTTATCTAATTGGCTCAGGTATACTTGCCAGCCGGTCGGGCTGAAGTCGAAAGGCAGCGTTAAATCGAGTTGAATACGATAACAAGGCACTCCTGACTGGCACTGGTCGGCAGGGAGGTTGGCCAGCACACGGTATTTCACATCCAGGTGAGCAGCGAATAAATTAAGTTGTTCTTGTGTGATGGCGGCGGCAGCTTTGCTACTGGTTGGCAGTACAGCAAGCAGGATGATAATAATCAGCGAGTGCAAGCCACTAAAAGCTCGAAACATAAAGTTACCTTGTTGACGTTGTTAGCGATAGTAATGGGAAAATCCTAACAAAGGCGTTTTTTTTACTCTATACAGGGGCTTAATGTGGCACTCCTTTCTGCTTAAGCGACACCCGGGTGGCGGGTAGAAGCACTTTTTAAGGGTGCACAGGCCTGAAGTGGTACCACAATGACACAAAATGGCACCTGATCAGAGAGGCAATGTTTCCTCACTACGTTTGCTGTCTGTCCACGTGTTTGGCAATTATTGGCCGCTGGCAGTTTTACAAAAGGGCAGTATGCGAACCCAACATGGGGTGGCGTTCAGCACGTAAATAGCAGGTAATATGTGCAATGATGATTGGCTTTCAACCCGCTCAAAAAAAGTATACGTTTCGGAAAATGATGTGCCAGATTCAGACTTCAGAATATAAGTACCTGCCTGTAAGCTGCGAAATACCGGTGTTTTTGTACCACTTTGGGTAATTTTGTACCACCTTAGGTTTGTCGATTGTCCTTGTGTAAAGGCGTTGTTAGCTTACATCACGTTGCTGCGGTATGCAGTGATTGGACTGAGCAAAGCAAACACGTTTAAACGTGTAGTAATTATATAAAAATGATTTGCCAGTGACTCTATTGAAAACAACACTGAAGTGGTGGAAAGGTAAATGTTTACGAATCACAACAAAAAACAAGTGGAGCTTCGGCTGCCCTATGTGAATCGCACAAAGCAATATGCGGGTTTATTGCCGCTGGCGTTCTTTGTGTCAGTTCAGTCGATGGCAGCCACCACCGATGATAAAAAAGAAAAAGAAAAAATTGAAACCGTGCTGGTTACCGCTCAGAAGCGGGTCGAAAATATACAAAAAATTGCAGTAAGTGTTAACGCGGTATCGGGAGCAGTGATCCAGGATCATGCCCTGGACGATTTTAAAAGCCTGACCGATTTATTACCCGGCATTACCATCACGCAGCGAAACGACCCACGCTCGCTGGGCTTTAATATTCGGGGAATCGGTTCTCAGCAAACTCACATTGGGGTAGAGCCAAGCTCGGCGGTTGTGGTTGATGGTGAAGTCATGGCGCGTAATTCGTCTTTGCACGGCGATATTGGTGATGTAGAGCAAGCCATGGTCCTGAAGGGCCCGCAAGGGACTTTATTTGGTAAAAATACCGTGGCAGGTGCTTTGGTTATTAATACTAACAGGCCACAAATAGGCTTTAACGAAGGCTCGGTTAGTCTGCATACTGCTGAAGGTGAAGATAACTTCATCGGTGAGTATAAAATCAATGCTACTTATAATGCGACCATAAATGACAGCGTTGCCATTCGCTTAAATGCCTTTACTAAAGACCAGGACGGATGGATAGAAAATGTGTTTTCAACCGGTCCCAATGGTGGTGAGTCAGACGGCTCAGGCGCGCGTGTGCAAATGTTGTATCAACCGAGTGAGTCACTGGATATGTTGTTCAGGGCCGAATACTCTGATTCAAACTTTGGCCCGGGCATTCGTGTTTACCGCCAGTTAGATCGACCGATTATTCCTGAAGAAGATCTCGCCGGACTCACTGAGGCTGAACGCGAAGCGGCATTAACGACTCGTCTGCACGAGATCTCACGCACGCCGGAGGGCATGTGGAATGATAAAACATCGGCCTGGAATAACCGTAATTTTGGTGGCACCAATAACAAAGCGGCTTCCTTCGAACTAAATTACGATTTCGACAGTGACTATCAACTGACTTACACATTACATGGCCGTGACCATCATATGTATACCAATGAGTCGGTAGCTTCAGTTGCGGTAAATGTCTCTCCCTATTCCTGGGCAGGCCCGGTTGACACTGAAACCTTCCAAAACGAATTGCGAATAGCGTCCCCCCTCGGCGGTAAAGTCGATTATGTGATGGGATTATTCTATTACCATGCGCGGATAGAGCGTGAGCGTAAAACACTGTTTTGTAATGACCGCGGACTGGAAAATAGTACGGTTGATGAAAACTTTAATGTGCTCGAATGTGGTGACCAAAATGCCTGGGCTCCCGGCGAGGCCACGCTGTACCCGTTTGATTTTAATACTTCAAGTCCCGGTGTGTTTAACGACTGGATTGGTGGCATTACTAACCGTCACCTGAAAAATAATGTGATCACCCATGACAACGTTGCGATGTTTGGTCAGGCCAACATCCATTTTACAGATAAATTTGTCGGGGTGGCGGGTGCGCGTCTGTTAAATGAAAATCAGGATTACCGCATTGATACGCGTATCGAAGAACGCGATCCTGACAGTGCATTTCAAACATCGCAGAAAAGCTCTAATGATACCGCGTTGGTTTATAAGCTGGCCGCCCAGTATTTTGTTAATGATGACGTAATGGTGTATACCAGCTATACCACAGGGTATAAAGGCGTCGCATGGAATACTGAGAACGATCTTACACAAGAAAAAGTGGATGCCGAATACCCACTGGCGGCTGAAGAGTCGACCAACATCGAAGCGGGTATTCGTTCAGACTGGCTGGACGGCGATTTACGCGTAAATGCTACAGTGTTTTCGGCCGAGTTTGATCATTACCAGGATCGCATTCGCTATGTGAAAGACGACGGTCAAAGTGAATTCCCTATTCTCGATTTTAAACTGATTGATGCAGGAGTTCTGGATTCACGCGGACTCGATCTGGAAGTGCAGTATCAACTGTTCGATGACTTCAGATTTGAGTTTACCTACAACTATCTGGATGCAGCGTTTGGCGAAAGTGATGCCATGATTGCGTGTACCGATGCGGTAGCGGACCAATGTACCGAAGCGCGTACATTCCGTCGTTGGTTCGATACCAGTCGTACTCAAACCTTGTCGTTATACAGTCTCAGTGGTAAGCAACTGGCCAATGCGCCGGAAAATCAGTTTAAACTGCATTTGGTGTACGACTTCGAAATGGCGAGTGGCTGGGACGGTTATGTAAGGGCCAGCTATAACTGGCAGGATGATGTATCGCCACACCATGGCGGTTTGGAATCACACCCTGAGTTGACGACCGAAGCATTTGGTATCACCGATGTGTCGCTGACAATGTATTCACCTGACTCAAAGTGGAACTTCTCACTGTACGTGAAGAACCTGTTTGATGAGCATTATTACGTGAATCAGAGTAATTACGGTGATGGTCAGCAAGACCTTTCTATTGGTGGTTATTTTGTGGCGGTACCTGAGTTGCCGGGTGGCACAGCCTATGGGCTTGGCTATTGGCGCAGCGCGCCAAAGGCGGGCAACGTGCCGCGTAACTTTAATCGCTACTTTGGTGCCAGAGTTACCTATAACTTCTAAGTTACGCCGGCTCACTGTCAACAGGTGGTGAGCCGGATACGAGTGCGAATACAGGTGGTTTACGTAATGAATGTACCGACTGACAGTCAAATGACATCGCGGGACTCGCGTCAGTTAGCGCGCGCTCAGGAGTATGTATTTAATGAACCCAGGTATGCGCTGGCATTGCTTAACCGGTTGCTCAATAAAGGGCATCAGACGCAAAGTATTTATACTACCAGAGCAAAAGCATACCTTAATATGGGAGCACATTTACGCGCCTTTGACAGTGCTGAACAAGCGTTGCAGTTTGGCCCCCTGAACGCCTCTCTGGTGGCCTTGCAACTCGAAGCAGCCCTGGCTGTGGGCGATCATAAATCGGTGGTGAGACTCATTGCTCAGTCGCTTAACGACCCCTCACTAAGCCGCCTATTGCAACAAGATCTGGCCCAGGCAGCACATCTGAATAATCAGAATGAGCTGGCCGAAATGTTGTATTTACGTTTACTTAAAGAGGCACCAGATAACGCACTTTATCTCACGCGTTTAGGCGCGATAAAACAAAAGTTGGGCGATATGACCGCGGCGACAGAATGTTACGTCAAGGCGGTTAATTATCGGCCGGATTATGCGATCGCGTACAACCTGCTGGCTAATGTGGCACGCAGTAGCCACGGCGATAATCATCTGAGTTTACTCCAACGTGGTTTGTCAGAGTGCGGTAAGGAACCAGAGGGTGCCGCATTACTTAACTATGCGCTGGGTAAGGAGTACGAAGATCTGAATGACCCCGCGTTAGCCGCCAGGCACTATGCTCAGGGGGCGGCACAAATGCGTTCAATGTTTGAGTATAACTCCAGCGCGGTTGCCGACTCGTTTGCCATAACGCGAGAACATTTCACCCGGCATACCACAGTCAATTTACCCGCTGCTTCGTGTCTCGACGCAGATGATATGCCGACCCCGGTGTTTATTGTAGGGATGCCCCGAACCGGTTCAACGCTTATCGAACGTATCCTGTCGAGTCATGATGAGGTGGTGGCGATGGGCGAGCTTAGTAGTTTTAAAGCCAGTATGAAAGGTAGCGTTGAGTATCAGGGAGGCGATGGTTTTCACCGGAGCTTTTATCAATGTAACAGTGCGCACATAAATTACGCTGAAATCGGCCGACAGTATTTGGAGCTGGCTTGCCCGGCCGCCACATACGTGCGGTATTTTACCGACAAGTATCCATTAAACTTTATGGATCTTGGCACCATTGCCAGGGCGTTACCGAATGCCCGCTTTATTCACACAGTGCGCGATCCCGGTGCTATTTTATGGAGCAATTACAAGCAGATTTTTACCCACGGCATGTATCAGTACTCCTACGACTTAAACGAATGCGCACAGTACATCAGTCATTACCAGCAGCTTATGCAATTTTGGCATCAGCAGTTTCCGGGACGGATTTTAGATGTGAAGTATGAAGAGTTAGTTGGTGATATCCGCAGTGGCGTTAGTCGCTTGTTAACGTTTTTAGACTTACCCTGGCAAGACAAATGTTTGCAATTTCACCAGCAAAAAAGTGCGGTGGCTACGGCAAGTGTCAGTCAGGTGCGTGAGCCGGTTTACACTCGTTCAGTGTCGGCATGGAAACACTACAGTCGCTTCCTGTCACCAGGACTAGACCAGCTCGAAGCGATGGGCATTGCGCCAGAAAGAGAGCCTGTAAATGTATATTGAAGAAGATTTCAGACCGTTAGGTGAGGTCAATATTAAACCGCTGGCTGCCTACGTTAACGAACTCAGCGATACCGATTGGATGCAGGACAGTCATCGTCAGCAAACCTACGCGCCGCATAAACAAACCCAAACCATTCCGTTATTGTTTGATGAGGATTTGCGTCATCAACAGGCTACCGCCTATCCCCACATGACCGAACTGGCTCCGTTACTGGAACCGGTATATACGGCGATTGCCGGGTATTTTGCGTCATCGGTTCGCCAGCGAGCGCTCGCCAGGCGCTATGGTGAGCCTTATTTTCAGCGCATCATTCTGGTTCGCTTAGCTGCGGGCGGATGTATTGATTTACATGCAGATCATGGCTTTTCATTATCCCGGTGTCACCGTATCCATGTTCCTATTTTGAGTCATCCGCAGGTTTTGTTTCAGGTCGGCGACTCCGAGCGTTGTCTGTTACCAGGCGAAATATGGGAAATTAATAACCGACGCATTCATGGGGTAACAAACCGCGGTTGTGCGCCGCGAGTTCACCTTATTCTGGATTACGTGATGCCTGGTGAAAAAATTTTTGAACCCGATGCAGTATTACAGGCGTGACACTGCATCAATAATAATAAGAGGCATAACTATGCAAGCAACCAGTGGCGACAAGAGCTATATCCTGAAAAAAATCTTTATGAAAGACGTTGCCTGTGAGGCACCCAAAGGGGCAGAGGCAATGTTAATGCCCAAAGGGCCTCCGGCTGTCAGCGTGGATGTGGGTGGCAAGTCGGAGCGCGTCAGAGATAATCTCTGGGAAGTGGAATTGTCACTTAACATCACGCTGCAGATTAACCAAACCCCGGTCTTTGCAGTTGAAATCTATCAGGCCGGTTTGTTTGAGTGCGAAGGACTCAGTGAAGCTGAATTGCATCGCGTCTTAAATACCGATTGTATGGAAACCTTGTTCCCTTATGCACGGGAAACCATCGATTCGTTAATTGTAAAAGCGGGCTTTCCAGCGATTAGCTTGCAGCCAGTTAACTTTCATGGACTCTATGCCCAGGCCATGGCAGAGCAGGCTAAGTAAGGTGTGCCACTTGGCGACAGGTGGGTGCCAGGTTAGGAATGGACGTTGTGAGGGGCGGCAGCCCTTGCTAGGTTTTTTCGGCCATTAATGAAATGGCTCATGCGACGAAGCTGTCGCGTTAACGATGCAGGAGAAAACAATGAAAAGCGTCATTCCTATAGTAAGTGTTTGGCTGGTGCTGCTGAATTCCGCCTTGGCAGCGGTACCGTCGATAAGTCCTAATACCCCCACCTCAAACGTGGTGTCGGTAGCAATTGGCGAAACCGTCCAGTTTAGTATCAGTGCTACTGATAGTGACAGTAATTTAAGCGGGGCAGAGTGGTACGGCCACGGTGATAATCCGTTTGTTGGCTCTGTATATGATGCCAATGGCGATACCAGTAACGCCATATTTAGCCGCGCACATGCGTTTACATCGGCAGGCAATTATACTATTGCCGTTGTTGTTTACGATGCCGATTATGGGTATTCCCAGGCTGTTGAGTGGCAGGTTAGCGTTGTATCGCAGCCGCCGGATTTTTCGTCAACACCTGCAAGTCAGCTTGGCGGCAGAGGGCTTTATGTAAACGATTTTGATGACGTGTTAGCCAGTGCCAGTGCAACAAATAAGTTGCTGGCACATATTCAGGCACACCAGATTACCAAACTCACTTTGTATGATTTGCATACGCTGCTGCCGGCTGCGTCGTCGGCGATTTCTAATTTCATTTACAACGCGAAGCAACTGGGCGTGAATTCTGTTGGCGCTGCGGGCGGCAGCGAGGCGGATTTTGACCGCATCATGGTGTACCAAAACAGTGCTCAATATGCGAACAAGTTCGATACGCTGTATCTTGAATATGAGTACTGGAATAACAATCAGAGCTTTTCGTATTTTCTGAGTGTGCTCGACTACATGGATTCTGTTGGCGGTACGATGCCGGTGGAAACCTATCTGGGCTGGCCCGACAGTGCCGATTACGCTGCGATTGCCAGTCGCGTGGATAATTTGTTTTTACATTGCTATGTAACCGATGCAAGCATTGCAGTCAATTACTGCAAAACACGCTTACAAGCCTTTGGCGAACTGTATGACAATCTCAACATTTGGCCGATTTTTTCGGCTGAATGGCGCCCGGCTACCACCTGTGACAACCCACCATGGCCGGTTGAGTCGTTATGTTTCATGGGCGACTGGTTTTCCAACTATGGTATAGCTGCTGCAGAATCAGAGTTTCTTAATGATTACAATGCGCTACAGGAAAGCTGGCAATCGGGTATTCACCTGCCGGGCTTCTACTATTTTGCTTATTCATTTTTGGATGAGGCCGTCGGCTCGCCGAATACCCCTGACTACGGTGACGCGCCAGTATTGGGCCTGTTAAGCCCGTCTGCGACCACGGTGTCGCTTGGTCAGAGTGTAACGATTTCGGTAACCGCGACGGACAACTCAGGCAACCTCAGTGGCATAGAGTGGTACGGCAACGGCGATAATCCGTTGGTGCAGTATGTGGGTAATGTCGGTGGTAACGGCAGTAGCGCAACTTTTAGTCGTACTCATCAGTTTAATAGTGTGGGTACCTTTAATATTATTGGTGTTGCCTTTGATACTAATGGAAATTACAGCAACTCCATTGCCAGTTCGATTACCGTAACGCCCTGAGCAAATCTAATTACCTGATAGCGCCACATATAAGGTCATCAGGACATCGTCAAACTTCGCACAGCTAAGCGCGAAGTCGCGTTAAAGTTATCGATAAAAGGGGCTCTACGCAGTAATGAGTCCTTGTTGCGAGTAGACCTGTTGAGTGTGTTTCAGCAGGATTTACTCGCTTTTTTTATGGGTTACCGGGCTTGTGTCAAGCATGATAGCGTACCTTCCTGCAAGCGTTAGCCAATCCGGTCCTCGGGTATGCTTTTACTGAATAACCCCGGCATGATTAAACGTATATCGTAGCTCAGGCGTCGAATTGGCTGGTTTTCGTGCTTGCAACGGTGTTATCCCATGAAAAACTGACATATGATACGCTCGGAAGCAGGCGCGACGATTTTACGGCATTAGTAGTAGGGCCCGGGAACACTCCAGCTTCTTGGGTTGCGGTAAGGAATACCAGGTGCCAGTGTGACGCTCTGGCTTTACTCAATCGTACTTTCTGCCTTTATTTATGCAGTTGGCGTTTACATTATCAGTCCCGGAGAAGGTAGCAGTTACATATGACCCGCGTTTTTAAAATGATCGGTACCGGAAGTTCAGATTCATCAACCATGTTTAACACCAATGCGGCGGTGATGAATGATACCAAGGCGTTTCTGATTGACTGCGGTCTGACGGTAAAAAGTGCGCTGAATGAATGTGGTATCGGGTTTGATAACATTTCTGGCATTTTCATCAGTCATGTCCATGGCGATCACGTGTTCGGACTTGAGCGGGTTGGTTATGAATACCTGTTCAGGTTAAAAACCAAAGTGCCGCTTTACATTAAAGCAGACATTTATCATGAGTTGTGGGACCAAACACTGAAGGGATCGATGGGCAGGATTGGTGAAGGTGAGGCCACGCTTGAAGATTTTTTTGACGTCAGAATCATTCAGGATAACCGCTTCACCCACGAGGGTATTCACTACGAGGTATTCCCCGTCAGGCACACCCCCGGCAAACCCTGCTTTGGTGTGTGTATTAATGATAAAATCCTCTATACCGCAGATACGCTGACGATCCCTGATATTCTTAACGCTTATCGCTACACCTATTGTTTCCACGACGTGTCTTTACAGGAAGGTAATCCGGTTCATGCTAATTTAAGTGCGTTAATGGAATACCCACAAGCGGTAAAGCAAAAGATCTATTTGATGAGTTACAGTGATGATTGGAAGGAATATGAACATATCGTCTCAGAACACTTTGCCGGCTTCGCAGAGCAAGGAAAGTCAGTCGAGCTATAGCACCGTTCACTGCGTATACACCGATCTGAAACATGCCAGATTTTCCGTTATTCTGGACAGTCAAAGGGGTCTTCAGTTTGTCTATTGGTTGGAGCTGAAAAAGCTTGGCATCAGACATTTAAACGCCGATGACGAATTATGTGCCCGGTTTATTGTTAAAGACAAACGCACCATTGAACGCGGCCTGGCAGTGGTCTCTGCGGTGTGTTTTGACAAACCGGCTGATAAGCCCGGCGTAGAGTTGCACGAGGCAAAGCGATTTGATGAAAACGGTCTGAAAACACTGTTAGCAAAAGGCTCACCTTTGATCGTTTTCAGAGGGTGTCGTTTTGATCGTGTGAACCTGGAGGCGCTGGATGTTGCCACAACCGTCGCGTTCTTTGACTGCGATTTTGATGATGATTTCAGGTTGATTGCATGCCGTTTCCCTAACAGTTTATGGTTTTCCAATAGCCGGTTTCATAAACATTTCAGCTTAAAGTCGTCACAGATTGAGGACAGTATCCACATGGAATCGTGCGACTTTAGCGGTCCGGGTGGGGTATCTTTTCGTGGGGTGCAGGCAAACAATATTTATTTAGACTTCGGCGTGGTGGGGTGCGACGATATCGTTTGGTTGAATGAAATCACGGTACCTGGCGTTGTCTCCGTTGGCGGCACGTTTAACAATGATATTGAGTTGATTGGCAATCAGGATGAGGAAACCTCATTGACCCGCTGCACAGTCGGTGCGGTGTATATGGGCCATGAACTTTACGATTCGGAAAGCGCTAATACCACCCTCATTAATGCCCGGTTTAAATGTAAAGACTGTGACACTCAAGCACTCGCTGTTGCCAACACGACCATCAAAGACTGCGTTATTTCGAACTCGACCATGGGCAGTATTTCCTTTGTAGATGCGACCATTGAAAAAGATTTAACCCTATCGGACGTTGCAGCAGGGCAACCGGAGAATACATCATTGATGCTTGAGCGAAGCTCTGTTGAACGTCACCTTAAACTGTTCGACAACCGCTTGTCGGGCGATCTTTGCTTACAAAATTCGACCATCGGTGGCAATGCCTACTTAGAGGATAACCAGTTTGAGGGTGGCCAGATACAACTTAATCGACTGAGTGCGGCCAGACTGGTGTTTCTGCCTATTCACCATATCTACCAGAAGAAACGATACTTTCCATTGTCGTTAACCCCGCGACGTTTTATCGTCGATGAACCAACAGAGCCTCATAAATGCGCTGAAGTGTATTGCGCTCTGAAAAATTGGTTTAGTGACTCGGGGCAGTTAGATGCAGAGGATGATGCCTATTTTTATATGCGTCAGCGACAGCCACACCATGCGCTCACCCGACTCATTTTTGGTTATATTTTCGGTTGGGGAGTCAGGCTCAGAAACATTGCCATCTCTTCAATGGTGCTGATAGGTCTGTTTGTCATGATCTTTAAATACTACCGACCGGAGATGGATTTGTTGGTTGCGCTGGCATTAAGTGTACAAAGCTTCACGGGCAATTTTTTTGGCAAGTGGCCAGACTATGAGCCGAGCGGCCTGGTTGCTGGCTTTGCGGTGCTGGAGTCAATTTTTGGACTGGTGTTTATCACGGTGTTTATCGGTGCCTATATCCGAAAACTGCTAAGGTAAGACGTTGTTGTATTCTCAGACCTTTACAAATATTAACGTGTTAATTGGCACTATTGTGACTGTTTCAGCTATGCTTAAAGCGAAGTGTGCGGTGCGCCTCATCGGTTCGACAGGTTACGCTTTTTATTCCGACAGTTGCTACAAGCGGCCGTTCCCTAACGCAAGATACTCTACAGACGCCTGGTTATGTCAAAAGAACTAGAAACGTCCTTTGCGACGTTAAAACAAACGATTCCCCTGCTGCTTAAGCACAATATTCCGGCTATCCCGACAAACTATGCGATCTGGTATACCTATGTGAGTAATGACTCGCCGGAACTCAATGCAACGATAGATGCAACCATTGAAAATCAGCAGGTGATCTCAGAAGTAAAAGCCAAAGAATGGTATCGAAATTATCTGGCTGATTCACAAGAGGTTAATGCCTGGCAATTACGGCAAACGCTCGAGGCCATGCTGATTGAGCTGTCACAAAACGTTAGCGATACCCGTTCTGACACTCAGAGTTTTAACCGTTCTATGGACGGCTGCCTGGAAGATTTGAACAAAGTAGAAAAAGAGGGCTGGAGCCTGGAAGAAGTCATGGGGCTGGTGCGCAACATGGTAAAAGAAACCCAGCAAATCCGGCAAAGTACACTCGGGTTTAATGCGTCGCTGGCTACCGCTGAGAAAGAAATCTCCCGCTTACGCGTGCAGCTTCAGGAGACCGAAAAAGACGCCTATTATGATGCCCTCACCGGGCTGCGTAATCGTCGCTATTTTGATGCAGAGTTTGCCGCTAATCTCAAAAATGAGACGTTGTCGTTAATCATGGTCGATGTGGATCATTTTAAAAAGATTAACGATTGTTTTGGTCATCTTATGGGCGATATCGTACTAAAAGCGGTGGCAAAAAAATTAAAAGCGCACTGCCGCGAGGGCGCCGACGCCTTTCGGTTTGGCGGTGAAGAGTTCGTTATATTACTGCCTAACACCAATCTGGCTCAGGCAAGACATCGCGCTGATGTAATGCGCAGAGCCATCGAAAAAATCACCGTAGTGAATAAACGTACCAACGACAGCTTAAATGACATCACCGCAAGTTTTGGTGTGGCGCAATTGCAACCTAACCAAAGTGGCAAGCAACTGTTAGAAACGGCTGATAAGTTAATGTACGAAGCAAAACGATTGGGCCGTAACCGGGTCATGCCAGTTTGTTAGGGAGTGATTAACCACGTGCCTGACTGCATAATCACCTGAAATTGTGTCTCTGACACTGGCTCGCGCCGTCACAGCAGGTGGCTGGTGTGAGCCGCCGCTGTCAGGGCAATAATACAGGGCGTTGGATCAGTGGTTTCGTAACGCGTCGATAAGCTCTTGCTTATTCATCTTTGAACGCCCGTCAATGCCTATTTCTTTGGCTCGCTGGTACAGCGCCTGTTTGGTCCACTCCTCGTATTTTTTACTTTTACCGCCTTTTTCGGACGGGTGTTGCTGAGGATTCGCCTGTGCATTGGCAATGCGTGCGGCTTTTTCTTTGCTGTAGCCTTTATCACGTAATTCCTCATAGGCACTGTCGTTCTTAATTTGCTTGCCATGGTCTTTCGTCATAAAAAAGCCCCTGCGTAAAGTTGATTTTATTGCCATACTAAAATACCCGAGACCAAAGCATTTGGCTAAAATTGTTTTGTGCTCCCCTGATAAAGCCGCATGTTGATTATGCCTGCGTTGATATGTTGGGTAAGGAAGGGGATTGGTTGCGGCGGTTCAGGTGCGCAACGTTATGGCGTTTGAACATAGAATATCGAAGAGGCCTTTATTTGAACAAGAACGACATTGCATTAATTCTGCACTCACTACCTGTCTGTGCATTGTTTATGGGTACCAACGAGCAAGTTATTCAGCTTAACAATGAAATGGCCCGGGCCTTTGGGCTGGTCAACCGCAATGTACTTGAGCTGAACGAAGTGCGTATTTGTGATAGTGATACCCAGGATGAGTTAGTTGGCGTGCTTGCGCCGCTGGCAGATAGCGAAGCAGATGCAGTCATGTGCCGAAAAGTCATTGTTCACATTCGTGGCTGGTCGCAGCCTTGTATAATGAAACGCTCATTGTTTGAGTACAACGGCGATAGTTGGTTGGTAATGTGTCTGCACTTGCCTGGTGAGCAAGTAACATCCGGCGAAGAAGGCAATATAGAAGTAACAAGGCATATCGAATTTAATCAGCTGCTGACTCAGTTCTCCTCTAAGTTAATAAACGCCAGTGCCAACGAACTCGATGTCATCATTGACCAAAGCCTCGCGGCCTTCGGTGTATTCTGCGGTGTAGACAGGTGTTATTTATTTGAGTTTTCGGATGACTCGACCACCATGTCTAATACGCATGAATGGGTCGCGCCCCATGTGCAACCCTATATCGACAATTTACAGGACATGCCAACCAGTGATATGCCGTACTTAATGCAGCATATTGCGACAGGCATTTTTAAAGTTGATGATGTGAACAAGATACCGGATCACGCTCTTTCCGAGCGCAAGGAGTTTCAAAAAGAGGGGATTGGTTCCCTTTTGTGCGTAAGAATAATGGTCAGTGGTAAAACCTATGGCTTTATTGGTTGTGACATCATAGGACGCACCTACACCTGGAATGCCTTCGATATAGAATACTTAAAGCGTATTGGTGAAATGCTCGGGAATACCCTGCAAAACCTCTATAACCAAAGAGCACTCCAAGAGGTTCAGTCGGCGTTGTTGGAGGCCAACAGGCAACTTGAACAACTTGCTAATATCGACGGTTTAACCGGTATTGCTAACCGGCGACTTTTTAATTCCACCTTAGAGAAAGATATCGCTGAAGCGGCTCAACACAAAGCGTCTCTCAGTTTACTGCTTATTGATGTTGATGCGTTCAAACTCTTTAATGACAGGTACGGCCACGTTGCCGGTGATGAAGTATTAAAAGAAGTAACCGCCACACTGTGCGATAGCTGCCTTGGTAACGATGACCTGGTGGCGCGCTACGGGGGCGAAGAATTTGCCGTGATTCTGCCGAATACCAATGCAGAACAGGCGCTGAAAGTTGCCTCTCGTATTGTTCGAAAAGTGAGAGAGCAAAACATACCACACCTGGGCTCAACGCATGACAGCAGACTTACTGTCAGTGCTGGCTTGGTGACTGCAGCGTTAACCGCCCCTGTGAGCGGCTCCGTGCTGGTCGATAAAGCAGACAAAGCGCTTTATCGTGCCAAAGAGGCGGGTCGGAATTGCGTTCGGGTATCTGAGTTTAGCTGATTACGGGAGCACCCGTACCCGGGGTTAGTTTATGTCTCGCCAATACGCTAAATGCTTTTGTGAACATTACGCTGTGAATCAGCCGCAATGGGTTGAGCTGAACAGATGTTGGCCTTCTCAACAGCACAGACGCGACAGTATGTAAGTAAAACAGATTGATTATCCGCAATCACCTTGATTATTTACCGACACGATTTGTGTGCAAAGTTAAGGTAGTATGATGCAACGTTTTATATTCTCGTGTACTTAATGAAGGGAGATATCCATGCGCCTGCAACACTATCTTATAAGCGTTTGTGTGTTATTGATGACCGGCACCAACGCTTTGGGCGGCGATTCAAAAACGTCTGCAAAACCACCTGGTGATTTAAGTGCCGAGCGTTGTCTTGCGGCAGATTTAGTGCTGCATAACACCACAATCTATACGGCAAACGACCAGCAATGGACGGCGCAGGCCGTTGCTAGTTTAGGGGGTAAAATTGTCTTTGTGGGCAGTGAGCAGGATGCTAAAGCCTACATGTGCGGGAGTGCTGAGATCATCGACCTGGCCGGAAAAACGGTGTATGCAGGGCTAACAGACAGCCATCAACATTTGGAGGGGGTGGGGCGGCGCACAAAAACGTTAAGTTTGTTTGGTATTCCTACTCTTAAGGCAACCGTCAACAAAATAGCGTCCTGGTCGGCAACCGTACCTGATGGTGAATGGGTATTAGGCCGGGGCTGGATTGAGCGGGAATGGACCGACGAAAAGCGCTTTTTAACCAGACATGATGTAGATGCTTTTACCCAAACTAAGCCATTATTTATGCCCCGGGCGGATGGTGTGTCTGCGCTGGTTAACTCTAAAGCGCTGGAGCTCGCTGGCATTACCAAAGAAACGCCTGACCCTGAGGGCGGTAAGTTTGAGCGCGATCCCGACGGCACCCCTAACGGTTATGTTTTGGCCAATGCTATGAATGTGTTCAGAGCCATTATTCCTCAGGACACCGACGAGTATTTAAAAGATAATTTGTTGCGGGGCTTACACGCCAATGCGGCCATGGGCTGGACTCAAACACAAGATGCCGGCATGTCTTACCGGCTTGTAGACTTAATGAAAGAAATTCACCGCGAGGGCAAGATGTCGCACCGCGTGTATGCGTCAGTGCCCGTTTTGGAGGCGCAGGAAAGATTCCGCCGCGGCCGGGAACAAACCTCCGATAGCATGTTTGAGGTACGGGGCATAAAAGTCTTTATCGACGGCACGTTAGGCTCGCGGGGCGCGGCGTTAATCGAAAACTATGCCGATGCGCCTCACAATGGCTTCATGAACAGAATTACGCAGCAAGCCCTGATGCCCGTTTTGTACGATGCGCTGCGACATGGCGTACAGATCCAAACCCATGTTATCGGTGACAGAGCTGTGCGTTCGCTACTGGATTGGTACGAAGACGCTTACAACGCAGTGCCAACTGCTAAGTGGGCCAGCAAGGACTTGCGCTGGCGTATGGAACACGCGCAGGTCATTACGCCTGAGGATCAGCAGCGCTTTGTGGATTTAGCGGTACTGCCTTCTATGCAACCCAGCCATGGTATCGGCGATCTTAATTTTGCCGGTGACCGCTTAGGTCCAGAGCGTTTGGTGTATGCCTACCCGTGGCAATCACTGGTCGACAAAGGTTTAATGATATTAGCCGGCTCCGACGCGCCGGTAGAAATTGGCGATCCTCGCATTGAATTCTACGCCGCTGTGGCACGTAAACGACTCGATGGCACATCGGGGGCCGGCTGGCATCCTGAACAGGCGGTATCGCGAAAAACTGCGCTGAAAATGATGACAATCTGGCCGGCCTACGGTGCTTTTCAGGAATCGCTGAGGGGATCGGTAGAAGTGGGTAAATATGCCGACTTTAGCATTTTCGATAAAGACTGGTTATCAGTGCCTGAACAGGACATTTTAACCAGTCAGGCCATCATGACCATTGTGGGCGGCAAAATTACGTATCGTAAACCGGCGGTATCGGATTAACTCAGTAATCGGGTACACAATTTTCTTCAACGACATGTCACCACTGATAATCAGCGGCGAGGGGCTGGATTGTTAAATGATAATGTCGTATACCAATTTTTGGTTCATTTCCGCCTTTAAACGAACAGTGAATGATGTATTTGTAGCGCTGTTAAAATTTAGTTAATCGTTTGATAAATTACATAACGCCGTTCGTTTGACCCCACATGGTGAATTCCCTACTATCAGTGGCGTTACGGAAACGTTAATGTTTTTGAGTTTATGTTGTAAACCTGAACATTTTTGTTACTCGTGACCAATCGTTAAAGAAATAGTCTATTGCCACTAACTTTATCCGAGATGGCGACAGCGCAATCGTAAAAGAAGTAAAACGCAATGAAAGCGCTTACATGGCATTATTGATATGTTGAAGCTTTGCATACTAATAATCAGGGATAACGATAATTTTAACGGTATTAGCACACACTAATGTGGGATCTGGAGAAAGCACATGTCTAGAAGAAAGTTTGCCAAAACACAGCTGGCAACAAGTTTGTCATTAATTTTAGGAGTTTCAATTTCAGCTCCGGTATTCGCTCAGGAACAAAATGACGCCGAAACTGAAGTTATTGAAGTAACGGGTATTCGAGGTAGTTTACAAGAAGCCGCCTCAATTAAACGCTACTCAGCCGGTATTGTAGACGCGATTTCAGCTGAAGATATCGGTAAGTTCCCTGATACTAACCTTGCCGAGTCGTTACAACGTATTACGGGGGTTTCAATAAGCCGAACCAACGGTGAAGGTTCTGAAGTGACCGTACGGGGTTTCGCGGGCGGTAACAACATGATCACCCTTAACGGCCGAACCATGCCAGCTGCTATTACCTACGGTGCAGGCTCAGGCGCTGATGGCACAACACGAGGTGGTAACACTCGTTCATTTGATTTCCAGAACCTGGCTTCTGAGGCCGTTAGAGCGGTAGAAGTCTATAAAACAGGTAAAGCCAACATCGCTACTGGTGGTATTGGTGCAACCATTAACATCATTACCGCGAAGCCATTAGACAACGAAGGTTTTGTTGCTACCGCTGGCGTTAAAGCGGTTCATGATACGACTAACCGCACTGGCGATGATGTAACACCTGAAGCGTCTGCCATTCTGAGCTATGCCAATGATGATGCCACCTGGGGTATCAGTGTTGCTGCGATTCACCAGGAGCGTGACTCTGGTTACACTGGAGCAACGGTTAACGACTGGAATATTGATTATTGGGATGATATTGCCGATCCTGATAGATTGTGGAACACCACAGATGCCAACTACGTCAACGCGCCAGAGCAGGGCCAGTTGTACGCACGGCCAAACGACATTCGCTATGCGTTTTCTAACACCCAGCGAGTGCGTGACAACGTACAGTTAAACCTGCAATTTGCGCCAACGGATAACTTTACGGCGTCTGTTGATTACACGTTTGCAGAAAACGAAATCGTTGAACAACGCGGTGAAATTACTAACTGGGTACAAACCGGTAGCAACACGCAAGTCGTTGAGTTTGATAATTCTACAGTTAAAACACCCATCTATATGAGAGAAACGTATGCAGGTGGTGTGGATGAAGGGTTCGAGCAACAATGGCGTGAACAGACCAACACCCTTGATTCATTTGGTGTGAACTTTAAGTATTTGGTCAATAATGACCTTACCCTAACGTTTGATGCCCACGATTCAGAAATGCACAGCCGTGGTACCGGGCCGCGTGGTTCGGGCGAAATTGCCGTAGGTTTAGGTGCGCCGACGGTGGTGGAACGTGAATGGTTCTATGATACAGACTTACCGACTTACAAGAATGTTTACGATGACAGTATCCGTGGTGCAAACAACAACGGCATGGTCGATGCAGGCGATGTGGGTTCATCTATCGCGCGTATTCGTAACGCCTCGCAACGCTCAAATATTACCCAGTTTAAGTTGGACGGCGAATACTTGCTGGATAATGGCCGTTTTGATTTTGGTATTGAAGCCCGCGAAATGGAATCTCGTTCGTTCCAGACCGCAGGTAACAACATTGCCTTAGGTAACTGGGGTGTTGCTAATCCTGGTGAGTTTGGGGATTTGATTCAGCCATTTGATCTCCCGGGGGAGTTTGAGGATCACAGCGTAATGCCGGGTGGTTATGGTTTTATTGCTGATGCACGTGAACTGTATACGGCTGCTGAAGGCCTGTATCCGGGGATTCCATCACGTGTTGAAGATGCCTTGTCTTTCGACGATACCATTCAGGAAGATACCTTAGCTGCGTATGCGCAGATTTCATTAGACGGTGAAGTTGGCGATATGTATTTCAGCGTATTAACGGGTCTTCGTTACGAAGAAACAGATGTTACGTCCACCTCACTGGTAGGTGAAACCTTCTTCAGATGGGAAGATAACAACGATATCGTCGCTTATGTTGATGGTAACGTGCCACCATCTCCGGCTTCTGCTGAAAACAGCTATGACTATCTGTTGCCCAGCTTGGATTTGAAACTGGAAATCAGAGAAGACCTGATTGGTCGATTCTCTTACAGCAAGACCATTGCTCGCGCTGGTTTGGGTAGCCTGGGTGTATCAGCCAGTAACTTTGGTGGCGGCGGTGGTTCAACGCTGTTAGGTGCACAACCAACGGCAAGTGCATCAAACCCAGGTTTGTTGCCACTTGAATCATCTAACACCGATGTGTCACTTGAGTGGTACTACGATCCTACAAGCTATGTGTCAGCAGGTTTCTTCCAGAAAGACGTTTCAAACTTCCTTGGAAGTCGTCAGGTTGACCAAACCATACTGGGTATTCGTAACCCAACTGCGGGTCCACGTGCACAGGAAGCGGCAGCAGCATTACGTGATTTGGGTATATCGGTGGATGATACCTCCTTGTACGCAATGACCGTATTGTTGAGCCAGCCTGAAACCTTCCCGAATGGTGCAGCGGATTACACCGGTAGCCCAGAGCAAATCCAACAGCTTGCTGAAACGCAAGGGTGGGATATCGTGGCGAACGAGTCGGATCCAGAGTACGTGTTCAGAACCAGCACACCGGATAACAACCGTGCGGCGAAAATCTACGGTGCGGAATTTGCCGTACAGCATTTCTTCGGCGAGACAGGCTTTGGTGTTCAGGCTAACTACACCATCGTACGTGGTGATGTCGGCTTTGATAACGAAGCCGATCCGAATACGTCTCAGTTTGCTCTGATTGGTTTAAGTGATACCGCTAACATTGTTGGTTTGTACGAAGATGACAACTGGCAGGCGCGTATCGCCCTAAACTGGCGAGATGAGTATTTAGCGGAAGTTAACAAAGGTGGTTCAAACAACCCGCGCTATGTTGAAGCGTTTACGCAAATTGATGTTAACGTCAGTTACAACGTGAATGAACAGCTCAGTGTGTTCGTCGAAGGTTTGAACATTACCGGCGAAAATACACGGGACTACGCACGTAACCCAACGCAGTTATGGTATTTAACTGAGCTCGGCGCACGTTACAACCTTGGTGCTCGTTACAAGTTCTAAGGGACTGATCCTGATAAAAGCCGCTGTCTAAAGCGGCTTTTTTAATCCAAATCAAATAGTAGTATGCTTGTTACCATCGGGCTTAGCCATAAACGTTAACGGAAGGTGCTGGACTGCGGGTCTCCGATATGGCGATAGGAAGAGAAAAATGACAAAACATGTGATGTTAAACAATGTTTATCACAAAGATACAAAAGTAATAGCACGCTATGCCAAAGAGTATGGCGATAATCAGGCCAGCGTGCTGGCCTTTCCCTCGGAGTTTGTTGAATTACAAAAGCATTATCCTATTTTTCTGCGTCGGGACCATAATACAGAGGATTATCACTGTACGGTGTTACTGGGTCTGGAAAAAGATGAAAACTTGTTCCTGGATGCCTCTCACCCGTCTGGTTGGAATGCAGACTATGTGCCGGCGATCCTCAGTAAAGGCCCATTTTTGATTGGCTTTCAGCAACAACAGGACAGTGAAGAAAAGACAGCGGTTATTCATATTGATATGGATCACCCCAAGGTGAATGACGAGAAGGGACAATCGCTGTTTTTAACCCATGGCGGTAATAGTCCGTATTTAGAGCATGTTTCGACGTGCCTTCAACTGATTGATAATGGCATAAATTTACAAGGCAACATGCTTAAACGGTTTGCCCAGTTAGATCTCATTGAACCGGTGAACATTGAGTTTGAACTAAGTAATGGTGAACAACGTGCGCTGAGTGGCAATTATGCTATCCATGAAGAAAAGTTAGCGGCTCTCTCAGCCGAGGATTTGTACTCGTTAAATAAGGCGGGTTATTTACAGCTCGCGTTCGCAATGGTGGCGTCGATGACAAATGTGAGAAAACTCATTAATTTAAAAAACCTACAACTAGCCAGATAGTACATAACCACTATGTTACCCATAAATCGACAAGCTAAAGTCGTTCATAACTGCCAATCGGGAAATGTTCCCGATGACATACATACCTATGAAGAACCTGTCATTCTGAAGGGCCTGGTCGATCACTGGGAGCTGGTTAAGATAGGCCTTGAATCTGATAGTAAAACCGCTGAATATCTCAAGTCTTTTTACAATGGTAAGCCAACGCTGACGTATTTTGGTGAGCCAGGGCTTGATGGACGCTACGGTTATAATGAAACCGCTACAGACCTGAATTTCAAAAAAGAAAAAGCACAACTCGACCAAGTCATTGATCTCATTATCACGCATTTGAATGATGAGACGCCGCCAAGTCTTTACATTGCATCAAATGTAATTGATTTGAATTTTCCGGGGCTGCGCAAAAATAACGATCTGGATATGTCGTTCGCCACCCGAAACCCAAATTCCGAGCCCCCAATCCCAAGCATTTGGATTGGTAATAAGTCTATCGCCCGCTGCCATTATGATGCATCGGATAACATCGCATGTGTAGTAAAAGGTCGGCGCCGATTTATTATGTTTCCGCCCGATCAAATTGAAAATTTATATCCGGGGCCGTTGTCACCCACACCCGGCGGCCAGGCCATCACGATGGTCGATTTGCATAATCCGGACTACCAACAGTTTCCCAAATTTAAGCAGGCTGCAGAAAAAGGGATGATTGCAGAGTTAGAACCCGGTGATGGCATTTTTATTCCCAGCATGTGGTGGCACCAGGTAGAAGGGCTCAATAATTTTAATATTCTGGTCAACTATTGGTGGAGCAACGCAGAGCGTTTTATGGGCTCGGCAATGAATGTACTTCACCACGCTATGTTAAGCCTGCGGGATAAGCCTGCGCACGAAAAGGCCGCGTGGAAGCACGTGTTTGACTATTACATCTTCAACAATGAAAGTTTACCTACCCAGCATTTACCTGTTGCATCACAAGGCTTGCTTTCACCCATGGATGAACTCAAATCACGTCAGTTGCGAGCTATGCTGATCAATAAACTGAATCGATAAATTAAGAGGTAGGACATTGAATAAACGCGTGCAAAATATTGTTATTGCCGGCGGAGGTACCGCCGGTTGGACAGCTGCAGCGGCTATTGCCAAGCAAATGGGGCCTACGGTTAAAATCACACTGGTTGAATCTGACGAAGTCGGCACCGTGGGCGTCGGGGAAGCCACCATTCCGCCGATGCGGGTATTTCATAAATTACTGGGCATTAGCGAGCAAGAGTTCATGCGCGCGACTTCGGCTACCTTTAAGCTTGGCATACAGTTTGAAAACTGGGGGCAGCAAGACGATGCCTATATTCACTCTTTTGGCGTAACAGGGCGAGAGAGTTTTGTCGCACCTTTTCACCACTTTTGGCTTTACGGCAAAGAGCAGGGCGTGGCAAAAGAGTTTGGCAAATATTGCTTTGAGTTAGAAGCGGCAAAGCAAGACAAGTTTGCGACCTCGGATAAGGCAAATGTGCAGTACGCGTATCATTTGGATTCGAGTCAGTATGCGGTGTTACTGCGTAACTATAGTGAAAGCAAAGGCGTCATCCGCAAAGAAGGAAAAATCGAGCAGGTTCGTCAAAATAAGGACTCTGGGCATATCGAAAGCCTGGTCCTCGCTTCCGGTGACGTAATCCACGGTGACTTTTTTATTGACTGTACCGGGTTCAGAGGCTTACTGATTGAAGAAACTCTGCAAACTGGCTACGAGGACTGGTCTCACTGGCTGCCATGTGACAGTGCGGTAGCGGTGCAAACCGAATCTGATGGCGCGCCGCGTCCCATCACCAGAGCAACTGCACATGACAGCGGCTGGCAGTGGAAAATACCCTTACAACACAGAGTCGGTAATGGCTTAGTGTATTGCAGTAAATACTTGTCTGATGAGGATGCTACCCAGCGATTACTGGATAACGTGAGTGGTAACACCATTACCCAACCCAGGGTCATCAAATTTCGTACCGGTAGACGCTTAAAAGCGTGGAACAAAAACTGCCTGGCGTTGGGATTATCCAGCGGTTTTGTTGAGCCGCTGGAGTCAACCAGTATTCATCTCATCATGATGGGCGTTATCCGGTTTATAAAGCTTTTCCCCAATGCCGGGGTTAACGACCTTATTGCTGATGAGTATAACCGTCAAACCATTGATGAAATTGTGAAAATCAGAGATTTTATTATTCTGCATTACCATGCAACAAGTCGGCAGGACAGCCCTTTCTGGCAGTACTGCCATGACATGGAAGTGCCTGAAACGCTCAAGCATCGCATGCAATTGTTTAAAGATTTTGGGCATGCTTTTCAGGAGGATGGAGAGTTGTTCAGAGTCGACTCCTGGACACAGGTAATGCTGGGGCAGGGAATAATGCCGGAAAGTTATCATGCCAGTGTGAAAGGGATGCCGGTGAGCGAGCTTCAGCGATTTTTACAGGGGATTGAAATGTCAGTAGAGAAAGGGCTGCAAAATATGCCCTCGCACGAGGCGTTTTTGCAACATTATTGCAGTAAAGGTTAAGACCCTTATCGTTACGATGCTGATCAGGAAAAGCGAAACCCTTTCGTCTTTCACGCATCGATATTGATGACCTGTGCAGAATATTTAACACCTCAAAGCAGGCCGGATGGCCTGTCTTGAGATGTTTCTGCGAACGTTGTTGAACGCAAACAGTGCAAATAAAAGTGCTTAATGGCGCTTATTTTATTTAATTTGACTCTTCTTCTGCTGAATCTAAATCGGTAACCGTAACACGACCTTCACCGCCGAAATTAATTGCACGTACCCGCATAAGCTCCCTGAGTTTTAATACCTGCGCATACGACTTTCCGCCTTTGTACGCTCTGGGATCGGTTGAGACACTGCCTTCATGATTTCGATAGGTGCCGTAAATATCGGCAATGCGGTAATTTCTGACATTGGCCACCACAGTGTCATCTTGTGAAATATTCGATTTGGTATAAGGGTCGGCATAGACAAGCAGGTGGCTTTTTAAGTCTTCCTCAAAATTAGGAAAGAACATGGCATTTCGTTGATAATATTTCGAAACCCTTACTGTGTCGCTGCTACCGTTAAACTGCGTGCCTCTGTTTGAGTTAATAAATTCCTGAGCGTTATCCTGCAGGTTTTTGAACACGTTTTTGCCGGTGTAGGCTTTCTTACGAATATTCGGACTCCCTTTATAACCCTGGTACAAGCCATAAATAACCAATGGTTCATCAGGATACAGCGCCGGAATAATATCAAAATGAATGTCGTTTAAGCTAAGTTCAACGCCTTCTACATTCAACAGCTTTTGGTGAAAGAATGAGTTTTCATCTTCCAGTAAATCTCTGAAACTCTCTATGGGGTAGAGCTTGGCAATCTCATTAATAACCGTCACGTTATAAAGATTAAGCCAGTATGCCAGTTGCTGCTCTTTGGTTAGCAGCTTCATGGGAGTTACCGTTGGGATGGCTTCGAGTTCTTTTCTTAGCTTAAGTATTTTAACCTGCTCTTGTGCTAAGTTTTCGTAAAAGAAGCGGTTTGCTTCATTCTCGGTGGCGCCATCAATGGGTTGTCTCATTCTGGTGCCAGTAAGTGGTGTGGCTTTGTCAGCGTACTTTCTTGTGGAGCGGCCCATATTGAGCACCCCCGCGTGTAATAACTGATTCAGCACTGAATAATCTAAAGACTGCGTGGCGCGTTCGGCGTGCTGGTTAAAATGTACATGGGCTTTAGGCTCACTGCTCGTTGCGGCAACATTCATTGCTACTGAACAAACCAGGCCGGTAATGAGTATTTTTACTGCCTTATTTTTACTAAACATAACTTCCATATCCTTTTATTAATCCGTTGCCGTTAAAGTATAGAACAAAATTTATACTATCTCAGAAGAATAAACAGCTGTCCATTGGGCGGTATTTTTATGGGGTGTATCGCTCAACGTTAACCGCCTGGTCACCCATTCACGTTATGCCCTGCCAAATGTAACCGTCACATTTCAGCGACATTTTAGTCACATTGGTTTTGTTAACCTCCCTGTGTTTCAGCAAATAAGTGCGGTCAATGTTTGGGATGTTTGGAGAACTGGTAACATGAATGAGCAGTTGATTTACGTATTGCGTGAAGTACACAAAGAGGTAACGCCATGAGCCGGCAGTTTAAGTTATTCGCATGGTTGGCATTGTGGCTACTTTGGAGCGGTTTTTCGCCAGTTACCCGCGCTGCCGAAGCGCCTGGTGCATTGACGATGATAGTCAGTGATCAACGCTCCGACAGACCGTTGTCAGGTGCGCAGATTATACTCAAAGAACGGCAAACCGAATCGACGCAAACCTTAGTCACCGATGAGCGAGGACGCGCGGTTGCAGAACAACTCGACCCCGGCCTTTACTCGGTAAACATCACTAACAGCGGGTTTTCGTCTTTTTATGAACCGAGCATACGTGTTGTGACACGCAAAAATACCAAGCTCGAATTTACCCTGCTGGCGAATCCGGTTGAGGTGGTGGAAATCAGAGCGCAGCGAAGCAATGCTTACGCTTCAGGCTCTACTACTTATCTTGACAGAGAAGCACTGCGAAGTGCTGTGGGAGGCGGTGCTGATCCACTCTTGTCGCTGGATGGCTTGCCCGGTCTGGCCTCGGCCAGTGAATTTGCCAGTTTTAGCGTACGCGGTCGTGGGCCGAGAGATAATTTAATACTGGTCGATGACCTGCCGTTTGATAAAGCGGTGCATTTTGATGCCACGCTGGGCGAAGAGGAAGATATTGGTGGCGGCGGTCGCTTTTCTATTTTCGCTCCGAATGTAATCAGCGGCGCAGAATTTTCACCCGGTGGTTGGGGCCCCGCATACGGCGGCCGCGCGGCCTCCCTGCTCAAACTGGAAGTCGCCGGAGGCAACCCCAGTCCGTCAGCGAGTTTACGCCTTGATCTGGCAGGTTTTGAAGTGGGCTATGACGGCCCGACCGGTATCACTGATGACTCAACCATGCTCGTATCCGCCCGGCGGCTCGATTTCGGCGCACTGTTTGAAACCATCGAAGAATTAGACATTGGCGAACCAGTGTTAAGAGACGTCATTGTTAAGTCGGTGGTGCCTGTTAATCAGAACCACACCTTCGAAGTATTGCTGGTGGATACGCATGAAGACTATACCCGGGATGTAACACATGTGTTTGCGTCGCCTGATTTTGAAGATGCTGCGCTGCTCGATTTTGAGCAGGACAGCGACCTGTACGGTGTGACGTTGCGCTCGTTAATCGGCGAAGAGGCGGTGTGGACAAATAAAGTTTACTATCGCAAAAGTAATAAGCTGAGTAGCGAGGGCGAAGCGTTTCCGGACCTTGTCCCCGACGGAACACCCGCTGCCGGCTTTCCGGTGCGGGAGAACATCATTACCATTGGTGAAAATGAAACGGAAATTGGCTGGCGCAGCGACTACGAAACCGCCAACCACTGGGGCCGGTTCAGCGCTGGTGTTCGGCTTACGCAAGTGGAACTGGACTACAACACGGTCCTGGATGGTAATTGGAACCGTTATGTTTACGACGAAGATGATTTCAGAACTGATCCCGCGCAGCGTTTTATCGTATTGACGCCAGAGAACATTAACGCCTCGATTCAACAACAAGAAACGAGCGTGGCTGGCTACGCCGATCAGGAGTTTGAGTTGGATGACTGGGCATTTTCTGCTGGCTTACGGGTTGAGCGTGACGGTTTTGCTGATCAGAGCCTGGCGTCTCCTAGGTTCAGCGTCAACTGGCAACCGATGAAAACGGTGCGGTATTTTGCCACTGCTGGCCTGTTTCACCAGTCACCACGCTATTTAGAACTGGCAGCGGATGCGTCAAACGATCTCAGGAACGAAACCATCACGCATGCCAGCGTGGGGGTTAACTATTTTCCGTACAACCAGTGGTCGGTATTAGTGGAGGCCTATTCTCAACACCTGGATAAGCTGGTTGTGGATTTGGACCGCGCAAACGGGACCTTTGCCAATCGTGGGGAGGGGGCGTCCTATGGCCTCGATATTGTGCTTAACGGGACGATTTTTGAGGGGCTTTACGCTACGGCTACCTATTCGTATAACGATGCGGTTGTAGATCGCAAAGACGGCCGCGGTGAGGTTGCCGCTGAATTTAGCCGCGAGCATGTTGCAACCCTGGGCCTTACCTGGGAAATCAGCGATCGCTGGAAAGTCGCAGGCCGTTATAAGTACCTCTCCGGCAGACCAGATGACCAGTTTATTATTCACTCTGATGTATTGGGGCCTGGTCAGCCCCTGCGCTATTCTAAAGAAATTACGGCGCGGAATGTCGGCCGCAAAAGTGGTTCAGGCTTGTTAAACGTTCGCGTAGACTACCGCCGGGCAGTTGGCCCCATAGACATAACGGCTTTCCTGGATGTGATCAACGTGACAGCAGCATCGTCGGGCGATGACAGCGAGTTTGACTATCGTCGGGGGGTTGAAGTGAAAGACGAAAGTGAAGCCGAACCGCTTATTGGGTTAAGGCTGGATTACGCATGGTAGAGGAAAGGTTCATATGGTGAACAGGCTGGGGGCAGCGCCAACCAGAGTGTTGATAGTTGAAGATAACCGCGATATTTGCGAAAACATTGCGGCGTATCTCGAAAAGCACAACTATATTCTGGATTTTGCTTATGACGGAATAAGCGCCATGCACCTGGCACTGACCAATCCCTATGATCTTATTGTTTTAGATCTGATGTTACCGGGCATGGATGGCTTAAGTTTCTGCCAAAAGCTGAGAACAGAGGCCAAAGCAGACACGCCCGTACTTATGTTAACGGCCAGAGATACACTCGATGATAAGCTCAGGGGGTTTGCCGCGGGTGCCGACGATTATCTGATAAAACCATTTGCCTTACAGGAACTGCACGCACGAATACAGGCGTTGTACAAACGCAGTCACGGCAACACCGATAACCTGTTAACGGTGGGCGATCTGACCTTTAACAAAGACACCTTACAAGTGCATCGCGCCGGACGACGTGTGGTGCTCAATCCCACTGGCTTGAAGCTCCTGCAGCGTTTAATGGAGGAGTCCCCCTCGGTGGTGCCCCGCAGTACGTTAGAAACCTTGTTATGGGCCGATGAGCTGCCTGATGGTGACGCGCTTCGATCGCACATGTACAAATTAAGACAGGCCGTCGACAGACAGTTTGCTAGTGCGCTTATTCATACAGTGCATCGTATTGGTTACCGAATTGCTGAGGATGAGCAGTAATGTACCGGCAAAGTCTGCGTAAACGTGTGGCCATTGCTTTTGCTGTGTGTGTTGCGCTGCTGAGCGTGGTATGGGGGTTCGCCTTCTTCGCGGCGATCAGGTTGAGTGAAGATCGGGTGTTGTCGCAACAGTTGCAGGTTGCGGCCGAAAATTATCCTGCGTTATCGATGAACCTGCGCGGCTACACAGCGGTGAATGATTTGCCCGAATCACTCCGGACATGGGCGCAGACCAATCCTGTTGAGGGCTTATATGAGTTTGATGGCGAAGAACTGCATGTGGCGGTGATCCCCGGCGATAATGAACGGCCACACGCCTTTGTGGTGTTCGATGTTGCTGGCATTGAGGCGGCGTCGTCAGAAGACTGGTGGTTGCTGCTCATGATTACCGGTGTTGTGGGCACGCTGGGTGTGTTGGGCTTTGGTTTAGGGGTGTTAGTAATGCGCCGGGCCGTCGCGCCAGTAGTAGAACTGGCAACCACGGTGGCAGGCATCGATCCTCAAAAACTGGCGGCGGATGATCATAAACGCATTCAGGCCCAGCGCTTCGGCGATGATGAGGTGGGACTACTCGCCGCGACGATTGAGCAGACTTTTGCGCGGATCAGCGCGTTTGTTGAGCGGGAGAGAAACTTTACGGATTCGGCCAGCCATGAATTGCGAACACCTATCACTGTTATCACCGGGGCACTCGAGTTGCTGGAACAAAGCGAGCTGTCAGCAAGCGATGCAAAAACACTGGATCGGGTCAGGCGTGCAACCCTCGACATGAAAAACATGATTGAAATGTTTTTGTGTCTTGCCCGGGAAACCGATGACGCATTGCAACACGAGCAGTTTTTGGTCGCACCGCTGGTGAGCAAAGCTGTCGAGCAACAACGTTACCTGTTAAGAGGCAAACTCGTTAACGTTGAAATCGACGCTCTCGCCAATCCGGGACTTTTTGGCCACCCCCAGGCATTTTCGATAGCGGTCAACAATCTTGTTCGAAACGCCTTTGAGCATTCGCTGGCGCGGCAGGGGGCAATCACGATACGTATTAAGGAGCATGAGCTATTGGTGAGCAACCAGGTCAGCAGTGAGGCGTATGAGCGGCAAACGCAGAGCGACATACCATCCCCTCAGGGATATGGCCTGGGATTGGGGATCGTGCAGCGCCTGTGCGAGCGCAACGGTTGGCGGTTCGTGCTAACCACTGAACAAGATCACGTCATTGCCCGGTTCTCCTGGTGACAGCGCGCCTGGTGATTGTGAGCTTATTAGATAATGACTTTCTTACAAAGACTGGTTCAACCAACACATTTTAGGATGTATAAAAGATGAAAAAAATTAGCATATTGGTGTTGTTTTCGTTGATTAGCGGGCTGACATTTCAATCAGCTCTGGCAAGCGACAAGAGTAAAGCGCTGGTGCCTTTGCCCTCGCTGGATGATTTTACCCAGGGCAATGATGGCTGGGCTTTTGGGCTGGGTGTTGGTGTTGAATATGAAACAGCGTACGAGGGCTCCGACGAATTTGGCTTTGAGATCCAACCCGCGGGCGCCGTGCAGTGGCGTCGCGGTGACAATATTTACTACTTTGCCGGGGAAGCCTTCGGCTGGCGTGGCCGGTATGATGACAAATGGCTGCTCGAAGCGTTATTAGGGTTTGAGGAAGGTCGTGAAGAAGACGACTCCGACGACGGCCACCTGGATGGCTTAGGCGAACAGGACGAAGGCTTTGAACTAGTGCTTCAAGGGCGGCGGGCTTTTACTGCCGACTGGCGTTACTGGCTGGTGGGCCGGATCGTGACGGGCGGGGATGGAAACCTGGGCCTGTTTGGTGTGGGCCGTCGGTTTGGAGAGCAAAACGATGGAACCGGTCATGAGGTGAATCTGGTTGCCGTTTTTCATGACAGCGAATATGCCAATAAGGGATTCGGCATAAACGCTACGCAATCTGCCGCTTCTGGCCTGGCTGCAACCACCCTCAGTGGCGGACTGCGCTCGGTTGGCATTGATTATAGTTTCCGACGTTATATCAATGCCAACTGGCAGGTTTACGGCGAGGCGCTTTTTGAATACTACAGCAGCGAGGTTCGTGACAGTCCAATTGCTCGCAGTGATTACGAGACTGAGGTGGGGCTTGGCGTTATATATGTTTTCTAACCTCAGGGCAGGCAGGCTCAATGGTTAACGCAAACAATAACCTGTTGCAGTACGGCGTGTTTAGGCCAGCCGCCAGGACTTGTTATTTATGCCCGGTTGTTGCAATGTGTGGCAGTCATTCAACGGTGGTCGCGATTTAATAAAAACCGCATAACCCGCCTCAACCTACTATTTGGATAGCTGCATGCACATTGCCCAGGTCGGCGAAGCCGTACTCAAACAACCGGCCCAGGATGTCCCCGATGAGGCATTTGGCACGTCAGGCCTGAAAAATTTTACAGCCGCGCTGCTGAAAACCATGCTCGACGCCAATGGCGTCGGCATTGCCGCCCCGCAGGTATTTGACGGCCGGGCCATCATGTTTGTGGCCAGCCGGCCCAGCCCGCGTTACCCCAATGCGCCGCAGATGGAGCCGCTATTATTAATCAACCCGCGTATTATCAGTCAGTCGCAAGAGCATGTCTGGGAGTGGGAAGGGTGCCTTTCGGTGCCTGCACTGCGCGGGTTTATTCAGCGTCCCGAGCAGGTGAAAGTGCATTATCAGGACATCGATGGCAATCCCTGCCAAATTCACTTTGAAGGCTTCTTAGCGCGCATTTTCCTGCATGAATACGATCACCTGATTGGTAAAACCTGGCTCGATCACGTGACCAGCACCGATCAGATAATGGCCGAGTCAGTATGGCTGCAGCAGATCGCCGGGCAAAAAGGCACGGCCCATTAACGGCGATTAAGCAGAATACTTTGGGTAGGCATGGTGTTGATTGTATCGGGTTAATCCATCGCTTTTTTATTGTTCGGGCATGACTGTCTCCTAACAACCTCCCAACAACCATGCCATTCAGCGCGTAAATGCAGTAAACTTGCGCCATACAGAGTTTTTACAGGACAGTCCGAGTGGCCTTACAGTGGTTTCCGGGGCATATGCACAAAGCCCTTAAAGAAATAAAAGAGTCGATAAGTCAGGTTGATATCCTTATTGAGGTGCTCGATGCGCGTATTCCTTATTCCAGCGAAAATCCGGAAATCAGCAAGGTAAGAGGTGATAAGCCGGTCCTTAAAATACTCAATAAATTTGATCTGGCCGATCCGGAATTAACCGCCCGGTGGCAGGCTCACCTGGAAGCGGAACGAGGGGTTAAAACCATTACCACCTCCACTGATAACCCACTAAACAGTAAACAAATCATATCTTTAGTGCAGGGGATTTGTGCGCAAAAGCACGCGTCGGTTAAATCAATTAATGCCATGATTACCGGTATTCCGAATGTAGGTAAATCAACCTTAATAAATATTCTGGCCGAGCGGATCATCGCTAAAACCGGCAATGAGCCGGCAGTCACCAAATCGCAGCAGCGCATTAACATAGGCGGCGGTATTGTGCTCTATGACACTCCCGGGGTGCTGTGGCCAAAAATCGAAAACCCCAATTCTATCTATCGGCTTGCGGCGTCTGGTGCCGTTAAGAATACGGCAATGGAATATGATGATGTGGGCTTTTACGCGGCAGATTATCTGATTAAAGCCTACCCTGAGGCCATGAAAGAACGCTTTAAGCTCAATGAATTACCCGATACCGAAATTGAATTCTTAGAAGCGGCAGCAAAGAGCCGCGGCGCAATTATGGCTGGCGGCAGGGTAAACCTGCATAAGATTTGTGAAGTGCTGTTAACCGAACTACAGTCGGGAAAACTGGGCCGGTTAACCCTGGAAACGCCGGCCATGATTGTTCAGGAACAAATTGAAATGGTTGCCGCGGCTGAGAAAAAAGCAGCCGATAAGGCAAAGCGTAAGCAGAGATTTAAAGACGGCTCACTCACTCCGGATAAGCGCGATCGCAAAGAAAAACGCGACCAAAAGCGCCAGGAGCAAAGCCGCAGAATGAAGCAGGGACGCCGCTAAAAACTCAGCGTTAAAGCAAAAAACTATGCTGCGTTATTTAGCGCGCAGATTGCGCTAACTGATACACACAAATGCCCACTGCGCTGGCCAGATTGAGAGACTCAATAAGGCCGCTGCCGCTAATAGTAAATGCATCGGCGTTGGTGTGTTGTAAGGCCTCAGACGGTACCCCCCTGGCTTCGTTGCCAAATAAATAACACGGGTAATCAGTAAAGGTACTGTGATTGATATCCTTACCGTTTAAATCCAGATAAGCAAAACGGTCGAACCTGGCGTGCAGTTGGTCCAGGGTAACTTCTTGTTCCACCGGAACATGAAAAATCGCGCCCATACTCGCGCGCACGGCTTTTGAATTGAACGGGTCAACACTGTTAGGGCTTAGCAACAAACGAAAGCCGCCGAACCATGCCAGGGTTCGTAAAATGGTGCCTAAATTGCCCGGATCCTGTATTTCGTGCAGATACAGGCAGCGTTCGCCCGCCGCGGTGTTGTGATGAATGTTGGCGGTAAGGGGCACTCGGGCAATCACGCCCTGGGGCGTTTTGGTGTCGCTGAGCATCGCCATTTGTCGGTCGGTCACGGTCACCACTTCAAAGCGCTTGTCTATGGGGACGCCGCGCTCGCGCCAGCTATCGGTGACGTACAAGGTTATGGGTTGCGACATAAGTGATGAGCGTTGTAATTCCTGCACTAAATGCTCGCCTTCTACTAAGTAAAAGCCAAACTGCCCACGGTACTTTTTTTGATGCAGCTTTTTAACGTCGTCTAATTTCATGGTGCAGGGCTTCCGCAGATTAACAGGCTAAGGGGCAAAATAACGTGCTGGTTGTGCTGCGCATTGTAGCCTGTAAAAGCGGTGAAGTCAGGCAGGCGTTAAAGTTTGTTGCCGGCTGAATTGGCATTTGTCTTAGGCATGTTTACAATGGTCACCGATTTCCACTAGCCACAGCAGAGTTGATATGGCCCGCTCAAAAACCAGTAAAAAATGGATGGAAGAACACGTAAACGACCCGTACGTGAAAAAAGCGCAAGCGGACGGGTATCGCTCGCGGGCAAGCTATAAGCTCATCGAAATCAATGACAAAGACAAGCTGTTTCGCACCGGCAGTGTGGTGATGGACTTAGGGTCGGCGCCGGGCGGCTGGTCACAGATTGTCGCCCCCATAGTGGGTGAGCATGGCCGCGTGATTGCCTCGGACATTTTGCCTATGGACAGCATTATCGGGGTGGACTTTGTGCAGGGCGATTTTACCGAGGAGGCGGTGTATAACCAAATTCTTGAGGTGCTCGGTGATGATCGGGTTGATGTAGTGATTTCGGATATGGCGCCCAACTTAAGCGGGGTGAATACCACCGATCAGTATGCCTCTATCTATTTAGTGGAACTGGCGCTGGATATGGCCAGAAACGTGTTACAACCCGGCGGCAGCTTTTGCGCGAAAGTGTTTCAGGGTGTTGGTTACGAGGAATACGTTAAAGACGTGCGCAGCTCGTTTAATAAAGTGATTGTTAGAAAACCCGCGGCATCACGGCCACGCTCCCGCGAAGTGTATCTGGTTGCAAGCGGATTTAAAGGGTAGCGGGCGTTAGTGGGCCCCGGCCGCCAGGCTTAGCGTTCTAAGCCTAGCGCTCTAGCAAGGGCAGCTTATCGGGAATACCATTCCATTCGTCGGCATCCTCAGGCGCTGCTTTTATTTCGGTGATATTGGGCCATAGCTGACTGAGCTCTGCATTGATGGCTAAATACGGCGCCTGATCTGGCGCTAATTCGGAGTCCTGAAAAATCGCTTCGGCCGGGCATTCGGGTACACACAACGCACAGTCAATACAAATAGCCGGATCAATGGCCAAAAAATTTGGCCCTTCAAAAAACGCATCAACCGGACACACTGCGACGCAGTCGGTATATTTGCACTTTATGCAGTTGTCGGTTACTACAAAGGTCATGACTATTCAGTGCTGGATTAATTTACGCCAATTATAAGGGTAAAGGCGCCACAGCAAAAGGCAATTCATGTCGAATGGCTACCGCCATGCCAATAACTGCATTACACTATACATGCTCTGACAGAAAGGCTGTCCGGCAAACCAGGATCTTCCTTCATGCTACGTATAACCGATATAAAACTCCCCCTTGATCACACCGAAACGGCGCTCACGCGGGCCATAGTTAACAAACTTGGTATTGAGGAAGCGCAATTGCGCAGTACTACGGTGTTTAAACGCGGTTACGATGCCAGGAATAACAACGATATTCAGCTTATCTACACGCTGGATGTCGACGTCGACAACGAAACGGAATTACTTGCCCGGTTTGCTAAGGATCCACAGGTGCGTATCACGCCTGATATGACCTATAAGTTTGTGGCGCAGGCACCAGCGCATCTGAATCAGCGTCCGGTGGTAGTGGGCCTTGGCCCCTGTGGCCTCTTTGCTGCGCTGATTCTGGCCCAGATGGGCTTTAAACCTATTGTACTGGAACGTGGTAAAGCAGTGCGCGAACGTACCAAGGATACCTTTGGGTTTTGGCGCAAGCAGCCGCTCAACCCAGAATCTAACGTACAGTTTGGTGAAGGCGGCGCTGGCACCTTTTCTGACGGCAAGCTGTATAGTCAGGTAAAAGACCGTAAACATTATGGCCGCAAGGTGCTGCACGAATTTGTTGCAGCCGGTGCGCCAGAAGAGATTCTGTATGTCAGCAAGCCGCACATCGGCACGTTCAAACTGGTCAGCATGGTAGAGAAAATGCGCCAGCAAATTATTGATCTCGGCGGTGAGATACGCTTTTCCACGCGGGTTGAAAAACTCGATTTGGACGGTACGGACGGGCAGTTTTCGGTAAAAGGTCTGCATTTATCCGGTGGCGACTACCTGGCCTGTAAACAAGTGATCCTGGCATTAGGGCACAGTGCCCGCGACACCTTTTACAACCTGTACGAACAAGGGGTGTATATTGAGGCCAAACCATTTTCGATTGGCTTTCGCATTGAACACGAACAAAGCATGATTGACCGCTGCCGGTTTGGTGATAACGCCGGCCATCCCATTCTGGGTGCCGCCGATTACAAACTGGTGCATCACTGTAAAAACGGCCGCACGGTATACAGCTTTTGTATGTGCCCGGGTGGCACCGTGGTTGCAGCTGCCTCCGAGCCGGGCCGCCTGGTCACTAACGGGATGAGTCAGTATTCGCGTCGCGAACGTAACGCCAACAGTGCGATTGTGGTCGGTATCACGCCTGAGCAGGATTATCCCGGCCATCCGTTGGCGGGCATTGAATTGCAGCGCCGCCTTGAAGAGCTGGCTTTTAAAGTAGGGGGCGAAAACTACCATGCGCCGGGTCAGCTCATCGGCGACTTCCTGGCTGGCAAGCCCAGTTCTGCTCTGGGCGAGGTGACCCCCTCTTATACCCCGGGTGTAACACTGACCGATCTCAGTAAAGTAGTGCCGGATTTTGTGACTCAGGCTATTCGCGAGGCGATCCCCGCGTTTGACCGACAAATCAAAGGCTTTGCCAAAGCCGAAGGTATGCTCACCGGTGTGGAAACCCGCACGTCATCGCCGGTGTGTATCAAACGTGGCAAAGACTACCAGAGCGTGAATGTGCAAGGGCTCTACCCCGCCGGCGAGGGGGCCGGGTATGCCGGTGGCATCTGGTCGGCCGGTATCGATGGCATCCGGGTGGCCGAAGCCTTAGCCGAGGCGTTCGATAATCAGCCATAGTAAAATAGCTTTTACAGTGGTTCGGCGGAGTATTCAGCGCCTGAAGCATCACTTATAAATGTTTCAGTTTAGGATACCTGCCCGAGTGGTATATCGGTGTTGGCGAATTGCCAGCATGGTTACTACATTCAGTGTTGTTTTTTAATCATAAAATTGCCCCTTTTCTGGTGAAAGTCTGTAGTAATACCTTTAACTATGAGAATGGAAGAGCTCGTGAAATCAATTTTTTCTGCGCGGCATGCGTTAGTCACCGGTATCTGTATTGTTGTTAGTGCAGCGTTGGCCTCACCAGCGATTGCCCAGGAGCGCAATCAGCAAACTAACTCTCCCAATCGTGATTTGACCGGCTTTGAAGCACTTAACGAAGCTTTGCCGCTGTGGGAATTTGGGGTTGGCGGCGGGGTTGGGGAAGTGCCTAATTACCCGGCCTCCAGTGAACGCAACTTTATTGCGCTGGCCGCCCCGTACGTGATTTATCGGGGTGATGTATTGCGTGTTGGCGGCGGAGGTGGTGCCCGCGCGGTCATGCTGGATAACAATGATATTGAAATAGACATCTCGGTGGGGGGTGCGTTTGCTGCCGATAGCGATGATGGCACCGTGCGCGAGGGCATGCCAGAACTGGATTATCTGTTTGAAATCGGCCCACAGCTGGTTTACCGCGTTAAAGACTATAACTTTGACGGTGGTGGTAATGCGCGCCTGAATTTCAGGCTACAGGCACGGGCGGTGTTTTCTACCGACTTTTCACGAATAGACGACAGGGGCTTTGTGTTAGAACCGCAATTAGCCTACCAGCAGCGCGGAACGCTTTTTCCTGATACTGCCCTCAATGCTTCGTTCAGCGTGGTCTTTGCCAGCGAAAAACTGCAAGACTACTTTTATCAGGTTGACGAGGCCTTTGTGACCCCAGACAGAGACTTATTTAACGCACAGGCGGGTTTTCTGGGCGCCGAGGCAAACCTGAGTATTGCTTTTCCAATCCGTAAAAACATACGCGGCTTTGTTGGCGGCACCATGCGGTTTCATGGCGGGGCTGCCAACGAGGAGAGTCCGTTGTTTGAAGACGACATCACCTACAGTATCGGCGCCGGGTTTGTCTGGCGGCTCTATCAGAGTGAGCAAAGAGCAAGCTGGTAGCTTTTCAGGGTAACGGTTTGTCGTGCGTTTAACGTAATAAACCTGTAGTCATCAGGCAGTTTTTTAGTTATCTGTATTATTGTTACCTGTATAAAAGTGAGCCGTTGCAAACATGGCTGTCGGCGCTTCGTTCGATGCTACAATAGCGAGAGTATCTTAACAGCGGTAAGTGTTTATGAGTTTTTCGTCTTTTGGGTTTCATGCCCGTCTACTGGCAGTGCTGGATAGTCTTGGCTACGCTGCGCCCACCCCCATCCAGCAAGCAGCCATCCCTGAGATTCTGGCAGGTCACGATGTGATGGCTGGGGCGCAAACAGGCACCGGTAAAACGGCCGCCTTTGCCTTGCCCCTGATCCAACGTTATCTCGAAGACCAGACCGAACATCACACCGACAACAACCCTGTCGAAAAAGCAATTCGCGTGCTGGTGCTCACCCCCACCCGTGAGCTGGCGCAACAGGTCCATCAAAGCTTTGTGAAATACGCTGAGGGCTCGGGCCTGAGGGCAGTAGTGGCTTATGGTGGCGCGAGCATTAACCCGCAGATTGATGCGCTAAATAGCGGATGCGATGTGTTGGTGGCAACGCCGGGACGCCTATTGGAACTGGTTTACAAAGAACTTATTGATGTAACCACTATTGCAACACTGGTGCTTGATGAAGCGGATCGCATGCTGGATATGGGGTTTATTACCGACATCCGGCGAATATTAAAACAACTGCCGGAAAACCGCCAAACCCTGTTTTTCTCCGCCACCTTTAACGATGACATATACGCCCTGAGTAACACCATTTTGCGCCAGCCGAAGCTTATTGAGGTGGCGGCGCGCAATGCACCGGCTAGTAAAATTGAACAACAGTGTTACGAAGTCGACAAGTCGCGTAAAGCTGCCTTAGTTGCTTACCTGATTGGTGCTAAAAACTGGCAACAGGTACTGATATTTACGCGCACCAAACAGGCGGTGGATGCGCTGGCCAAAGAACTGGAAAAAGACGGTATCACCACGGCGGCTGTGCATGGCGATAAATCACAGGGCGCTCGTGAGCGTGGTCTTGAAGCGTTTAAAACCGGCAGCGTGAGAGCGCTGGTTGCCACCGATGTGGCCGCGCGGGGGCTGGATATTACGCAGCTCCAGTACGTGATTAATTTTGAGCTGCCCTACAATGCCGAGGATTACATTCATCGTATTGGCCGCACGGGGCGCGCGGGTCAGGCGGGCCTTGCCGTGTCATTAGTATCGCGCAAAGAAAAATACCTGCTCGAAGACATCGAAAAACTCACCGGCGAGCCATTGTCGCTGCAGTGGATGCCGGGCTTTGAGCCAAATATGCTCGAAGATGGCGATGCAACCACGACAACGCGTAAACCATCCAAAAAGGCGTTACGGGCTAAAGCGCTGGGGCAGGAGGGGCAAAATAAGCCTAAAGCGGGTAAGCGACGCCGGCGTTAGAGATGTGATAGTCCGCGGCACGCAGGTATAGGCCATGGAGTTATGCTAACTGAAGCATCACTGGCAGTTGCCACTGGCGCAAACTACTGTCTTTAGCCAGTTCAGTGGTCGGGTAATACTACATACTACCGTCAACGGCGCCCCTCAATGGCAAGGTATTAACAACCGACCCTGCAAAGCCAGTGGGTTTCGCATTGTCCAAACCCCTGGCATCACGCTTAAAGCAGTCAGTAATATCAGGGGGATTTAGGCCTGTCTGCGTTACGTGGTGCTGCCAAAGGGCAGGTTTACAGGAACCCGATGCTATGTGCAGACTAGAGTCTGAACCGGTTTACCAGTTGTTTCAGTGAACTTGCTTTTTCCAACATGGCCGCGAGGGTATGGGATGTTGAAAGTTACGCATTTATAACAAGCATTCTAATCTGACTGCCTTTTTAGCATCTTAGGGTGTGAGTCCTACCCGAACGACGAATATATAAAAGCGTTAAACGTTAGGTAATATCTGAATGTTTTGGGGCAAATGCTCGCGAGGTACGCTGTCACGAGCATGATAGTTACTAAGAAGAGCAGCTGTAATGCGAAACGCCACCCGCCCGCATATACTCATCAGGGCGCAATTGATAATACTTCTGTTCAATTGCTGCGGATTGTTCATCGTAAGGCCGGGTAAGCACCTGCTGTAGCTCATCAATCAGTGTCGTGTCACCGCTCGCCGCTTGCTGATACGCTGGCACAACTAACCACTCCCGCCAGGTGTACTTGGGGTTGACTCGTTTCATCTGCGCTGACACCTCACCGGGGTTTGCATGATTAAGTGCCTGGCTGCGCCAGGTTGCTAACCATTTATCCCAGTCGTTTGACAGCGAATCATCAACGGGCTTATAAAAACTCTTACTAATACCGGACACACTATCAGGCAGCGAAGACAGTTCACGAAAGAACATGGTGTAATCCACCTCGGTGCGAGTCATTAGCTTAAACAATGACGTCACGAGATCACTATCAAAGGCGGCTAGCCCAAGCTTTTTTGCCCACATGGCGTTAATTTGGGCATCAACGAGTTTTGGAAAATCGTTCAGCACGGTTTCCAGTGCCTTTATTTGCCCGGTATTATCCGCTATGAGTGGGGCCAGTGCGCGGCAGAACATTTCAAAGTTTTTAAAGGCTGCGACAGGCTGATTAAAAAACGAAAAGTGCTGGCCGCCGCCTGTCCAGGGCTGAAACATCGGATCGAATTTCTCGCAAAACCCAAATGGGCCATAGTCCAGCGTGTAGCCACCCGCTGCGCAGTTATCACTGTTAAAATTCCCCTGGCAATACCCGACACGCAGCCAGTTGGCCATCAGCGACGTTAATCGCCGAGAAAAGGCATCGGCAAGTTGCAGGATCTGCTTATCAAAGGGTTGTGAGGGGGCAATTTCATTAGGATATTCGCGTTTAATCACATGCTGCACAAGCGCTTTAAGCTCTGACATGGCGTTGTCGTGTTGATGACTGCGAGCGCGCCGCGCAAACAGCTCCAGTTGCCCAACGCGCAGAAAAGACGGGGCAACACGGGTGGTAATCGCAACCGGATTCGTTACCAGTATTTCAGGATTTTCAGACGTTGAACCTTCAAGGTACCACGGGCGTTCAACCGTATCGGTTTGCGACATGATTAAACTCAGAGAGCGGGATGTGCTGACCCCTAAGGCATGCATGTGCTCCTGGGCTAAAAACTCTCTGACACTCGAACGCAGCACTGCCCGTCCATCAGCGCCGCGGCAGTACGGCGTACGCCCACCGCCTTTTAGTTGCATTTCCCATCGTTTGCCGTTGGCAACCAACTCCACAACCGACATGGCCCGACCATCACCATAACCGTTACCTGTCTGAAACGGACACTGCTGAATATACTCGGTGCCGTAAATCGATAAGGCATAACCTGTGGCCCAGCCAGTCTTCTTCATGGGCTCAGGCACCTGCGTCATATCGCCGGAAAATAAACGAACAAACTCATCGGTGTGCGCCAGCGCATCATCAAGTCCCAGCTCTTCGAACAGAGCTTTGCTGTGCGCCAAATACAAGGGGTCATTAAGCGGGGTGGGCTTCACCGGTACATAGTGACCCGAAAATACCTGCCTGGGATCATAATCGTCGCCGGACTCTGTGGACTGCGGATCAGGCGATAACGTATCAAGCAGGGAGTAATCGGTAAGTTTTGCAAAATCGACAAGACGGTTTATCTTGCCTGACTTGTTCAATGTGTCTGTCATGGTTTTGGCTCTTTGTGCTTTGTATGCATTTATATCAACGCAATGCATTCTTCCTGAAACACATTATCGATTAACATTGGTATTTACCATCCTTCCACAGTGTGAAGCAAATTAACACTCCTAACGTCATGAGTTAGTTTATGAGCACTTGCTGTGCACGCCTATTACTATGCCTACTGCTTGTTTATACCAAAACCCAGCCCCGACGATGTGATTGCCATGTTTTTAAGGCTCGTCTGTAACGTTATTATTTCTTACAGGAAGGCCTTTGGGTTACATTCGACTTGTCTGTATTTTATACTGTAGTGACGCTGGACGCGGTTTTGACTATGGGCAAATGATCCCGGCTAATTTTAATCATTTTGTGCAGTGGACTGGCCAATGATAGCTAATCAACAAATTCGTGTGTGGGTGTTGGCGCTAATATTATTCGGGGCAGGGTGCAGCAGTATTGAACCTGAGACTGAAGTTGCCCCCATGGCGTTATTGCCAAACTGGGAACAGGTTTCAACCGCAGAATTAGTGGCGGATTGCCTTGATTTCGACAACCAGGATGAAAATGAGGCAGTTGCGTCGCTGGCTTGTTCCAATCAGGCCCTTGGTCGCGCAGATCTCACGCCGGAGCTGCGCACTCAGGCGCTTGAGCAATATAATCAGGCCAGCCGTTATTTAATTAGTCAGTACATTGAGAGTCAGGGCCGCTACCGCGGATTGATGCCTATTCGCATAAAAATTAATAACCTTAATGTAAGCGACCTGCGTTTATTACCAATCCGACAATTCAATATCACCGGTGATATCGGCGTACTTGCTGCCGTTCCTGTAGCCAATTCAGCGCCTGCCAGCGGCGCTTCCCGGGCCGATAACATTATCGTTTTTGTATTTGAGCAGGTGGATATTGTGAATCATTTGCTCGAGGCTCAGTTTTCTGCTTTGGAAATGGATAAGAATTTGATTCGCGAAATTGGCGATAATCCTTACCGGTTACGCCAATTGAAACCCTGAAATTTATGCTTGCCCGCCCTCATACCACGGTCAGTATCTCGCCTGTTTGTAGAATTTTAACTTTCTGATTTCACGTCGAAATTATCAGTGTTGATGTCGTCTTCCCGGCGATGTTACTACCAAGCTTCTGCAAAACACGAGTCGGGTAAACCTTATAGCAAACCTTCAGTGAAAGTGTCGTTAAGGCTCGTCAGTAACGTTAATACTTCTCATCATCTTAGCGCGACATACTGACGCTTATTGATGTTTTTTTATTGTAAATGTTCAGTTATGAAATTGTTTTTAAATTGTTCAATCATGTTGCTGCAAAATGCGTCACCGTGACACATACTTGTCGCCAACATCGCAGCAGTGAGATGCGGTAATGCCTTTTCTGAGAAAACGGTGTTATCGGCATTTTGCTGTGGATAATGGCAAACAGGAGACAAAAGTATGTCGATAGGACACAGGGTAAAACGTGGCACGTTGCCGCTGTCGCAAACCGCATTGCTACTGGGCACGTTATTACTTGCCCAGGGCTGTGAGCGCGACGTTGAAGCGCTCGACAGAGGGCTGGTAGCCCAAACAACCAATGAAGGGGTAACCCTGAGCTGGCGGTTACTGGGAAATGATCATCAGCATGTACGCTTTAATGTATTTAAAAATGGCCGGCAAATTAATGGCGCAGCATTGCAGGATGCCACCTTCTTTACCGATCCGGATGGCAGCCAGGACGACAGTTATTATGTTGAGGCTGTGGTAGGTAATAAAACCTATAATCAATCGCGTACGGTAGCGCCCTGGCAGCAGCCTTACCTATCGATCCCGCTAATCAAACCCCGTGACGGCTTTATTGAAGGTAACCGGTTTAGCTATGTGGCAAACGATGGCAGCGCTGCCGATTTGGATGGCGATGGCCGCTACGAAGTGTTAGTGCAATGGGAACCGACTAACTCCAAGGATAACTCGCAGTCTGGCGCCACGGGCGATGTATTGCTCGATGCCTATACCCTTGAAGGGCAGCGCCTATGGCGAATTAATCTTGGCCCTAATATTCGTGCCGGCGCGCACTATACCCAGTTTATAGCCTACGACTTTGACGGCGACGGCCGCGCAGAAGTGGCAATGAAAACGGCCGATGGCAGTATGGATGGACAGGGTAATATCATTGGTGACGCTGACGCCGTGTATCGCAATAGCGCTGGTTATGTGCTGAGTGGCCCGGAATATTTAACCATGTTCGACGGCTTAACCGGTAAAGCACTCGATACCATTGATTATGTGCCACAACGCGGTACGGTAACCGACTGGGGTGATGGCTACGGAAACCGGGTCGATCGCTTTTTGGCCGGCGCCGGTTATTTTGATGGTAAAACACCATCACTGGTAATGGCGAGAGGTTATTACACCCGTGCCGTGGTGGCCGCATTTGATTTTAACCACGGTAAGTTTAAAGAGCGTTGGGTATTTGACTCTGATAATGGCGGTGCCGATGGCGCTGTGTTTGGGCAGGGCGCGCACAGCTTGCATGTGGCAGATGTTGATGGCGATGGTAAAGACGAAATTGTCTATGGCGCCGCCACCATCGACGATAACGGCCATGCGCTGTACTCCACTAACCTTTGTCACGGCGATGCCGTGCACGTTGGCGATTTAGATCCCGAGCGTGACGGTTTAGAGGTCTTCATGGTACACGAATCGCCGGGTTGTTACGCTAATGCCGAGCAAGGTTACGACTACGGTTTTGAAATGCATGATGCCGCTACCGGCGAAATTTTGTGGGGCCGTTCGGGCGAGGGGCGCGATGTTGGGCGCGGTGTAAGTGCCAATATTGACCCACGTTACCCGGGCAACGAAAACTGGTCATCCCGTGGCGGCATGGTATCGGCCGCCGGTGAGGATATTACCAACAGTAAACCGCGTTCGATGAACTTTGCGGTGTATTGGGACGGCGATCTGTTACGCGAGTTACTCGATCACACCCGTATTACCAAATGGGATTACATTAATGAGGAAGAAAACCTGATCATCGATACCGCCAGTTTGGGTGCGGTGTCTAACAATGGTACTAAAGGCAATGCGGTATTGTCGGCCGATATACTGGGTGATTGGCGCGAAGAAGTGATTTGGGCTAACACTGACAGCACTGAACTGATGGTATTTAGCTCAACCCATTCCACCGAAGTACGCATACCCACGCTGATGCACGACCGTCAGTACCGCCTGGCCATTGCCTGGCAGAACGTCGGCTATAACCAGCCGCCACATCCGAGCTTTTATATTGGTGAAGAAACATCCGTACCGGCCTCGCTGCAGGTAAAAGCCATTAAACCGAGTCCGCTTAATACACTGGTGGCCAGAGGTTACGACGACTACATTGGTTTAACCGTGTATTCGGACGCAAAGCACAATACTGGCGACATTGATATCTACCGTAATACCGAGGATAGCTATGCCGGTGCGGTATTTTTAGCGGCGTTAAGCGAGGGGCAGACCCGCTTTGACGATACCACCGCCGAGCCGGATACCCGTTATTTTTATTGGGCCAGTGTAGACAATAAAAAGAAGGATGATGTATTACTCGCGGCCAATGCGAAGCGCACCGGAAACGATGAGCCGTTTTATGACATTTACCTAAGCAGTGAAACTGGCGCAGCAACACTAAGCTGGTTTACCGATAATATTGAACTGTCGCAAATCGATATTTATCGCCAGCGCGCAGATAGCGAATCAGTGCCCGCTGATTTTACTACCGCAGAGCTGGCCGATAGCGTGAACATTAGTCAAACCAACTGGACAGACACCAGCGCACAGCCCGGTGAAGGCTATTATTACTGGATAGTGTTTACCGATACCGAGGGCAGAGAATATGGTTCCGATGTGTACTGGAACCTGTATTTGTTACCGACCACCAATTTAACCACCCGGTTTGAAAATGGCGCGGTAACTATCGATTGGAATTTGCAGTACTTCCCGGAGATCCGAGGTATTCAGTTTTATCGTAATACCCGCAATCAATTAAGTGGAAGAGAGCGCATTAGTACCAGCGTACCGACCAGTGGTTCGTTTAGCGACGGCACTGTCGCAAGCGGCGTTACGTACTGGTACATGTTTAAAATTACGCTGGCAGATGGCAGCACTTATAACACTAACCCGGAAGGCCAGATCAGCATACCGTAAGGCACCTTAATACCACTGAAAACATCGAAAGCGGGCAGTCGCCCGCTTTTTTTTGCTAAATAAATGGTGGGTTCGTCGATAACGGTTGCCTGGTCGGCGCAGCCCGTCACCGCTTCAAAAACATTTTTGCTGCTACAGAGAGTATTTCAGGCACAAAAAAACCGACTCAAGGGTCGGTTTATTGTTTTGTAAAGACTAAGCAAATGGTACCAGAGGCCGGACTTGACTGCGCCGGTCACCGGACGGCACGCCCGCGAAGGCAACGGATTTTGAAAAGAGTGCGCTTAAATTAATGGTTAAAAATCAATAATTTAAAAATAGATAAAAGACACTTTGCAAATTCTTTGCATACTAAGTGCTACTTAGATAATAGATGTAGAATCAGCAGATCTGCTTGCTTTCTAGAAACCTAAACGTGGCTGCATTGTTAATTCTCCCAAATTACGGCACATTGTCTCTTAATAAGAGAACGACGAGGTCATGCGGATAAGCTTTTGCAAACTTTTACACTGAAAATGGAATTGATAGCGTTCTGCTAACTGGGATATGTTTCAACTTATTGCATTAGTGTTTGACCCTTCGAGAGCTTTTTATCAGCCAAAGACCCCAGCTAAAACATATAGCGACCGTTACCAAGGTCCAAGAAGCTAAAAATATCTGTACCGACATGTAGATATTAGGGAAATGTCTTACCCCCTCAATCTCGGGACCTAACATTTGAATACGAATGACAGCCATAATTAAGGTTAAACACACCACGATAAGCGAGGTATATACCGATACTGCCATGCGACGGGCACCAGCAGGTGAAGATTTTGCCGCATTACGTTTTACATACATCCACGTACCACTCAAAGACAAAAAACTCATGACAAGACCAAAGATCACCCAGAGCATTTTTGTGATCCAACCGCCAAAATTACCAAAGTGTATGGGATCTGCCATATTCGACCAATACCAATATGCTGGTAAGTCTGAGGCTTTTTGAGCGTAAGCTACATCACTCGTTGTGGGGTCCACATATATTTTATTACTGCGGTCTCTGACTAATACACTATCAGTTTGGCCAGTAATATAGGTATAACCACCACGATTAGGGGTAATGTTGCGAACGTCTAAATCAGGCATTGCACGTAGAGCTGATGAAACTAATGTTTCAAGCGGCAACTCAACTCCCTTTTGTGGAGGTGGCAGACGAATAGACGCCGTCTTAATGCTATCAGTATAAGAAAACGTCCCGTCTAGCATATCCAAACGTGATTGCTCAAATAGATACCACAGTCCTGTTAGCCCCATGATGACAACAAACCAGAGTGCCCAAAGTCCAGATAATCGATGGATACTACTCCATAGGGCCCGGGGTTCTTTGCCTTTTGGTTTTTCCCAAAAGCGTCGCCACCAGCGTTTATAAAACATTAGTCCGGATATAAGCGATGCCAGTAGTGTGACCGAAAATAGACAGACAACATATTTTCCGATCCCATAGAATCCAAACAACGACATGTGAAAATCACGGAAAAAACGTGACACAGTTAGGAAGGATAATGTATCGATAATCTCTGCCGTAGCGGGATCAACCAAGACATGTTGTATGGCTTTTTGCTCAGTAATTATAGTCACAGTTAATGGGTGATATTCACTGGCTAATTTATCGATACTCAGGATCTTGGCCTGTGGCATTGCCACTTGAGTGACTTTATAAGCGGCTAACATATCGTCGCTTGTGGCCTGATGCTTAGCGACTCGCATGGCTGGATTTAATAACCAATCAAGCTCCATTGAAACCGTCGCAAACGTGCCGCTCCAACAAATCACAAACAGCAGCATTCCTGTGGTCACTCCCACAAAACTGTGCCAATCTAACCAACGCTTTTTGGTAGGAAGTCGGATCTTTTTGGCTAGTGAAGATAGAGACATTTTTGCTGGTTAGAATGTTGCTGAGACAGAAGCATAAAGACTTCTTGGTGCGCCGATACTCACCCGCAAATCTCCTCCGCTAGCCGAATAGTAGGTTTTATCCAATATATTTTTAGCCGAAAGTTGCAAACGAACGTTACCGCCATCTTCGCTTAACGGCGAAAGGGTATACCATATTGATGCGTCAACAGTGGTATAACTGCCAAGCTCCCAACTATTGGCATCATCACCATAGCGATTGCCCATATAAAATACACCAATACCGCTACCTAACCCTTGCCACTTACCTTGATGAAACTCATAACTTGTCCATACGCTGCCATTATGTTTGGCCACATTTTTAGGAGTATTACCCACATTAGCTTCACTGAGAATTTCTGCATCGGTATAAGCGTAACCAGCCATGACGGTCCAACCGGGTATGGGCTGCCCATTAACCTGTAATTCAAGTCCTTTGGACTGCTGTCCTTTAATTAATTCATAACTATCGTTGACTGATGAGAGCACATTTTCTTTTTCAATTTTGTAAACCGATACGCTAGAGTTTAACTTGCCGTCGAAAAACTGACCCTTGGTACCCAATTCATACTGTTTAGAATTCTCTGGATCAAACAACTCTGTTTCTGAACTACTGCCGCTGTTATCAAGTTTAAATACCGTATTAGGGGTGAATGCTTCTGAGTAACTGGCAAATGTGGATATATTGTCGGCAATGCGATAATTTACCGCAACTTGTGGCGAAAATGCATGGACTTCATTTGCGGGTCCATCTCTATCCACATCTGAGTAATCTAAACGGCCACCGACCAGTAAGCTCACAGCTGAGCTTAATTCCATATAGTCATTAACAAAAAAACCATGATCTTCTGTGGCCGCATGAATTTTACTTGCTCCCTCGGTAGACAATGTCTCGGGCAAAAAGTCATAAACAGGATTTTCAACATTAAACAAGGGGCCTCCGCCGCCCAAGGATACTGGTACACCATTGGTTATCGGCGTGGCAATAAAATATCGGCTGCTATCATAACGACGACGATCAGCACCGATGGCAATACGATGATTAATACTACCTGTGTTTATTTCACCACTTAGTAAGGTATTGAGATAAGATACGAGGGTTTTAAAATCTCGGCTGCCATCAGTGCGGCGAACCATAAAGACTTGGTCGTCATCCTTATCATATATCGCTTTTGGCGTTGGTGTAGCAGTAAAATACCCATCTACTATTGGTGCATCGGCAGCTAAAATAACCACCGCCCCCGGTCTTGCTTGTAGATCATCAGAAGTCGAATTTTCCCACGCGGCACCCACTTTCAAGCGCCATCCGTTATCAAACATATGCTCTATATTGGCCGTACTAAACTCAAATTGTGTATCAATTTCTTCAAACTCTTCACCGAAACGCCGGGAAATAGGAATATCCTTGAGATTATTGATTATTTCTCTGCCATTAGCCGTAGGGACGGTAATCGTGCCACGGTCGAAGGAGCGAAATTCATCGCGATACTCATACGATAAGTTAACACGGGTGCTGGGGGCGATATCGACTCTTCCGCTCAACGCTATTGCATCACGTTTAATATCAAAAAAATCTCGAAATGAGCCTGCATCTTGATGTGAAAAGTTAGCTCTCAATGACGCGTTATCTGCGACCGGTGTTGAGATATCGCCTTGTACTAAATAGTTATCCCATGAACCTGCTCGCAGCTCTCCGGAAAAGTGACGAGCATCTAATGGTTTTTTGGTGATGACATCAACTAAACCGCCTGGCTCTACTTGTCCATAGGTAATAGAAGCGGGGCCTTTTATCACTCTTATACTGTCTAAATTCGAGGTATTAACGCGAAAGTTTGATTCCACCCGTAAACCATCTCGGTAAATGGTATTACGCCTAAAACCCCGAATAAGATAATCGTTGTTACTGCCACCAAAACCATCGGATAAACTCACCCCAGGCACATTACGTAAGGCTTCTTCTAGTTCTGTTACCTTTTGATCTAACAATAGCTGTTCAGGGATCACATCAACAATGCGCGGTAATTCTAAAAATTCTAGCGGAAGCCCCATCAGTGCATCGCCACTGTTCGTTTGATAGCGATGTGGGCTTGTTCCGACTACTGCAATGCGCTCAACTTCAGCCTTTGATTCATTTGATATTGATTGCGATATTGCTAGGTGAGAAAAACTCAAAATAGGCATTGCAAGCAATAATTGAGGAAATTTCAATTTAAATGGGACTACAGGGCAAAACAGCATTTACAACTCCAGAGATAATTAGCCAGTAAGAGTTAGGTATAAGCAATATGAAGGGCGTGTAATGAAGAACAGCACTGCGAGAGCTAAATACAGATGTAAGATTTATTGATATAGATAATAACCTATGGTTTTACGCAAATGCAAATAGAAATGATTATCAATTGCAAAATAAATTCATAGCTTCACGTAGTTTTTGATCTCAGATGTAATTGTCCACTTCCCCTAAACTGAGAAGCTTATTGAAAAGCTGGAGCAGCAACAAGAACTGGCCACTTGCATGATAGAAAAGCGACCGTTTGAAGCCTACCGCGAGAAGTTAGTGAAAGACCCCGAAACTGGCGAACGCAAAAAGCAACGCCGCCAGATTAATGTTCGGCCATGGTATTACGATAGTGATGGTCACTATTACCAGGAGGTTAAGGTCAACAACAAACCCATCGAATTACAGCAAGGTAAACCCGCTATCGATGTAGGCGATAAAGCCAAACTGCCCGAAGTTATAGAGACCATCATCAAAGCCACCGAAAAAGGGGAGCTGGATGCGTTTCTGCTATCAAAAGATGCGGGGAAACCATCGGCCAAACCTAACTTAACACCAGCGAAAAAGCCGTAAATCTAAAGCGACTCTCTTTCACTAAACCACGTATTCCTGCTACGCCATATAAAGCATCGTTTAACCCGTTTCTACTGCGGTTAAATTAGCATTTACGCGCAGGCGTAGCAGGCTTCATCCCCATTCAAAAAGGCCGTATGCATGCATATTGAATATCAAGATTTAGCGTTACCCGTATCAAAACGATTTGTTGATGCCATAACCAAACTCACCGAACACCAACAGGCAGACGATAGCATTACCTTCAACTTTCGCGACCCGAACTACTCAGCAGAAAACGGTGGTTTTCATGCGGTAGAAATACAGTTGGAGAAACACGGTGTTTCATGGCACTTCTGCTATATCACCGATTTTACATATGTTGGTATTGGTCTTTTTGCGGAACTTGCCAAAGACCTCGACTTTGATTTTCAGGCCGGTGTATTTCAAAACCTGCATGGCCTGTTTCCGATAGAAGTTGCTCTGGATATATACCAGATATGGGAAGGAAACTTTCTGCACTACTGGCAAGTGTTAAACGTATATACCATACAAATCGCCAGCGACTAAACCTGCCAAATTAAAAACTGTAAAGCGTATTTAAGAATTCACGCTACTACTTACAGGAGATTAAAATGGCCAGAGACTTCAGTACTATTAATTCAGCAGGCAATTCCAGACGAGCGGCCTATGTCGTATTTGAAGGCCGCAAGCCAGGAATATATGCAACTTGGGAGGAAACTAAAGAGCAGGTACATCGATTTTCGGGGCAAAGCTATAAAGGTTTTGACAGCTAGAAGAGGCGCGCGAAGCGTTTGATAACTATCGAAACGGCAAAGGCGTTTGCCCACATACGAGAACCACTTCAAAGGATAATCAACCTAAATGCAGAACGGTAAAAAGGCGGCAAGCTTCGAAAATGGAAGACCTTCCGCCTTGGAATTTTGATTTTGATTAAGCCGTCGCAAGAGACTGTAACTAATTTTGTGTAACTGCCTATCACAACATACTCTATTAAGAGTTAAGGATAGGCAGATGAACATGAATAAGAAAGAGCTTGAAGCTTTCGCTAAAGAAGCAGCCAAAGGGATTAAAACACCTGAGGACTTGAACGAGTTTAGCCAGATGTTGAAGAAAATCACTGTTGAAGCGGCATTGAACGCTGAAATGGAAGAACATCTTGGCTATGAGAAACACCAACAGTCCGCGTCGACCAATACCCGCAACGGCAAGAGCAGTAAACGGGTCAAAACCGAAGACGGCGAGTTTAAACTCGATACGCCTCGCGACCGTGAAGGCTCCTTTGAACCGAAACTGGTCAAAAAGCACCAAACCCGTTTCACCTCCATGGACGATAAAATCCTCTGGCTGTATTCACAGGGCATGAGCACCCGTGACATCGTCAATGCCTTTGAGGAGTGGTATGGCGCTGAGATATCGCCCACGCTCGTTTCTCGTGTCACTAATGCCGTTATTGAGCAGGTGATTGAATGACAATCTCGCCCTTTAGATGCTGTCTACCCAATTATTTACCTGGACTGCATCGTAGTGAAGATTCGCCAGGATAAACGGGTCATCAATAAGTCCATCTTCCTGGCTCTGGGTATCAACACCGAAGGTCACAAAGAACTGATGGGTATGTGGATTGCTGAGACTGAAGGCGCTAAGTTCTGGTTGAGCGTGCTGACTGAGCTTCAGCAGCGTGGCGTCGAAGACATTCTCATTGCTTGTGTGGATGGCCTGAAGGGCTTTTCCGATGCTATCAACACCGTTTTCCCTCAGACACACATTCAGCTGTGTATCGTGCACATGGTAAGCAATTCATTGAAGTTCGTATCGTGGAAGGACTACAAGGCTGTCACGACGGATTTAAAGCGGGTTTACCGCTCAGCGACTGAAGATGAAGCCTTGCTTGAACTGGAACGCTTCAGTGAAATCTGGGATGGCCAGTACCCACAAATCTCAAAATCATGGCGTAACCACTGACACAATCTCAATACTGACCACGTCATATGTTGTTCAGTTACCCTGAGGATATCCGTAAAGCAATTAACACCACCAACGCCATTGAGTCGCTCAACAGTGTTATTAGAAAGGCTATCAAAAAGCGGAAAATCTTCCCCAGCGATGATGCAGCAAGAAAAATGGTTTACTTGGCGATTCAAGATGCCAGCAAAAAATGGACAATGCCCATTCAAAACTGGCGTCAGGCTATGAGTCGTTTTATTATCGAGTTCGAGGAACGCCTCGAAGGACACATTAACTAAATGGCAGTTACACAGAATCTGTTACAGGCTCCGTCGCAATTTTGGGGCGATATAAAATAATCTGCGTCCCTTTGCCTTTCCGCTTCATCGTTTTAAATATGAAGATAAATTCGAAATAATATCGGTAACATTCGCAGCTCCATAGGCTCTGCAGTCAAAGTCAGGTTTGGCAAACTTAAGAACGCTATTCGCTGGACACTTTCACGTAACCGTTCACCAGGGCCCTATTGACATCTAAAATATTTATTTTCAATGATCTTTGGGATCCTGTTGATTGATCCCGCCAGTCTGTCAGAGTGGACTCATGCCACCTAAAAAGCAGCCAACAAAGCCACCCGTCGCCACTAATCTCGATGATGCCAATGAGCTCATTGGTGCATTGTGGGACAGGCTCAACGACCTCGAAGACCGACTGAATCAGAACAGTCGCAATTCATCGCGCCCGCCATCTTCAAATGGACCGGGTGTGTCATCGTCTTCTCCGGCTAAAAAACCGACGGGTCGCAAGCGCGGTGCGCAATCCGGTCATAAAGGGAGTAAGCGGATGCTGGCCGATAGCGTTGATGAAACCTTGGTCTACTATCCCGATGATACCTGTGCCTGTGGCGTTGCCATTGCAATCAGTACTTCACCATATCGCCGTCATCAGGTGTTCGATATTCCCAGCCAGGCATTCTCTGTGGTTGAGCATCAGTTGCATCAGGGCCAGTGTTGTCAGTGCAGTAAAACGGTAAAAGCCACACTACCCGACAACGTGAATCAAGGGCAGATGGGCAATAACCTGCTAGCGTATGTGGCGATGCAGTCTGGTCAGTTTCACCAGAGTATCAGTAAAATCCAGCAACAACTGGAACAGAACTTCGGTTTATCGTTCAGTCGCGGTGCTATCTCTGAAGCACAAGGTCGCGTCAGTGCGGTGCTGACGCCTGCCTATCAGGATATCAAAGAGACTATGCATAATGAGGCGGTGGTTCATTGTGATGAAACCCGTCATCAGCGCGGCAACGAAAACCGCTGGATATGGCAGGTTTGCACACCGGAGTTATCGTGCTTCATGACACACTTCTCACGCGGCGCATCGGCAGCGAAGAAATTACTGGGCGATAATCCAGAAAACATTGTTGTTACTGACCAGTATGCCGGTTACCACTGCATTGACACTGACCACCGTCAATTATGTTGGGCGCATATCTTCCGAAACATGAATGCGTTGGCGGAAAGCTGGGGCACGAATAAAATCTACGGTATGAAATTGGTCAGGCACATTCGCATACTGTTCCGCCTGCAACACCGGTTTGAAAAACACACCCTGAGTGAAAAGGCATACAGGGAGCGGATGAAAAAAACTACGCATCGCCTGGCGACAGCAACTTGAACTGGCATCAAGACGCTGTGTTACCCCACGCTATCAGAACCGGTGTAAGCTACTGCTTAAACACGATGACATGTGTTGGGTGTTTCTCAAACATAATGGTGTACCACTAACCAATAATGAAGCAGAACGCTCATTACGTAGCTATGTACTGTGGCGCAAAGGCAGTTATGGTGTGTGGTCACATCGGGGCGAACTGTTCAGGCAGCGCATCCTGACCATTCTGCCGGAAACAAAAGCTGAATCCTCTGAAATGGATCCGAGCCATTCTCGGAGCGACGCTGCACAAAACTACCTATCCACTGCTCAACGACTTTAAAGCTGCCTGTCAATAGGGCGCTGGTGAACGGTTACAGCAAATGGTACCAGAGGCCGGACTTGACTGCGCCGGTCACCGGACGGGACGCCCGCGAAGGCAACGGATTTTGAAAAGTTCGTTCTTAATAAATTCTTTTTAATTCAGCGGATTGATTGGTTTTTGAGAGACTTTGCAAATTCTTTGCACGGTTCAATTTCTACTTTTGATATATGCCAATATTTCGTGAGATACCGCTTCCTTTTGAGCTCCCCGCAACATTTCATGTTCGGACGCAAAAAAATAAACTAGCTTTTTATCACTTGATGATGAATTAATATTGTCTAATATATACTCACCACTGACATTGGGTACTACTCTGTCAGCTTTGCTTTGTATCACGAGTATCGGTGAACTTACTTGATTGAGCACTTTGTAAGTTTCTTTTATCAAACTAAAAAAAGTAACTATAGACTCCACGGGAACCCATTTATAATTTTTATTTGAGTCCAAAATATTCTGCTTAAGAGTCCATGTTTTATAGAAAAGAGAGAGTGGTGTTGTAATGAAATGTAGTTTGTTCCTTGGAGCTAAAGGATTTTTTAAAATCAAGGCCGGTGCAACTAAAACCAGACTATCGATGGTTGATTTATTGTCGACTTGAAGGTTTATTGCAATTAGGGCTCCCATACTGTGGCCGACAATTATAGCTTTGTCACATCTATCGAGTAATTTTTTAAGAGACTTTGAGCAGTGCTCAATCCAGTCTTTCCAAGATTTACCTATTAGAGCAGATGGGCATTCCTCAGAATGGCCTGGCAATACAGGCATTTCATAAGGAAGCCTTTCATTATCAAAATAGTGTGCTAGAGTTTCAACACAGCTAATGTGAGCAGTAAAACCATGTATAACTAAAACACCTAGTCTACTTTTCACAATAGCTCCTCTATAAATTGCTCAGCTTTTATTATACATCTGTTTTCTGAGGTAACAAGAAATGGACAAGGATACTAACCAAGCTTCTAAAAGGTCCTATGCTGAGGAACCAGCTCAAGACGAAATCGAACATGACTCTAATGATTGGATTGATAATCGGGCATGGTACAATCAGTTAAATCCAGTTTGGCAATACAAGAGATTGAAACTCTTCTTCAAAAATCTTCAAGATATGTCCTAGGCGATGTAAAAATATTTCTTTCTACTATCCTCAGAAACTAGCCTCAGGGTGAAAGTATTTCATTTGGCTTACCATTGTATTCGGAATTCCAGTTTCTAATGACGGCCCTGTTTTCACTTCCATTTCTGACTCCAAAAAGTAATCGAGAAATTGTAGTGTTTCGTTGACACTGTTTTCGAGTAATTGCTCTACACTGTCTCTACATATATCGCCCGTTACTGGGTTTTGATATGCAAGCTGTGTTTTAAAGTCCAAAGGAAAGTTAAAACTATCCTTGAAATAACTCAGACTGAGTACATCTTCAACGGACTTTGGTAATATTGGGCATAGAAAGGATAAAGCTTTGCTTGCAAGTTTAGACGTGTAGATTTTTCTAGCTAAAGCATAATTTTTATAGCAAGAGTTTATATCAGAAAACTTCAAATCCAAGTTATAGCCATGTAGTTTAATGGTGTCTTTCATCGTAGACTCCAATTCTGATAAGCCCTTCTCTACCATTATATTTAAATCATACGTTGATTTTAAATGCGCTGAAGATTCAACATGCAAATCTAATTTTGACTCAAGTTCACGATGTTTTAATACCGCACCTAATTTTGTCTGTTTATTCTCAGAGTAATAATCTCCAGTAAAAAAATAAATCATCGGGTGAAAATTTTTATCTGTAAAGATATGAGAAGCGAATCCTATGCAGAAAGCTAAGCCTGCAGAGGAAACGGTTTGACAACTATAGTTATTTGGATCGAGAAAAGCCCTGACTAAGTTGAAGCTATCTTCTTTTTCTGAGGAATGAAGCGCATCTGGAATTTTTGTGAAATTGCTATTCTCTCCTGAGTAATAATAAAGAGCATCATGGAATACTGCACCAAGTAAATAAGTGTTGTATTGCTTCTCCAGTTGTTCTTTCAATTTAGGTTTATCAATTAATGATTTGTACACCTTCTCAGCAACCTTCCAATGGACAACTTCTTTTGGCATTTATTTGATCTCCTCAGGTGATATAGTATCAGTGAATACCCCGTCGAACCCAATTTTAGCTGCAAAGCTTTTTTCTTTAAGCGTGTTTACTGTCCAAGCGTATGCAGGTATATCTAACGATTTAGTAACTTTCGTAAGAGATTCTGACGCGGAGTCAAAACCGAAACCAACTTCATCGACTGAAGCTGCTTTTAATACGTCAGATAAATTTACAGGGTTTCCTTCTAGGAGTGCCATGGTTGGGATGTGATGTTTAATCTCTTTAACAAGTTTTAAATCATGATGGTTGAAGGATGAGATTATTAAATTCTTATTTTTGTATAAACTAGAACCTTCTATAGCGTTTAGTAATAACTCCATCTTTCCGAAGGAAATTAACTCTAAGTATAGTTGATATTTTCCTCCATCGAGAAAGGTCAACAAATCATCTAGTGTAGGTACTTTTTCACCATTTTTTAGTCTTACATTATTTTGAATTTGCTTGTATGTAAGCTCATAAAGATAACCACTACTATTTGTAGTTCTATTCAAAAGTTTATCATGCAATAGAAATGCAACACCATCCTTACTAAATTGAATGTCGGTCTCGAATGCGTGCACGTTGCAGTGATCTATCGTTCCTTTGAGTGCCTCCATGCTGTTTTCTAAGCCGTATCCACAACCGAGTCTATGAGCTATTTCTTTAAACATTAACCGCTTCCATATTTGAAGAATCAGTATTAAATGTCATTTTAGGAACAAGCTTTTCTCCATACTTTGTCCAATGAGTGAACCAAGTGTTATAAGTCTTAAAAAGACTCTGTTTGAATGCCGAGTTAATGTCTCTTTTAATGTACATATAAGGAGTAGCTCCCCCAACGAGTCCGCCGGCTTCAAAATGTGTAAAACCGATGAATAGATGTTCATCGTCTATTACAAATCCGTGAATAATGGGAGGACTGTCATAAGCATATAATTCGATCGAAAAGTTAGAGTCGGTTGAATTATCGATATCGGTTAGAATTTTGACAGCATCTTGAACAACAGACTGACTCAAGTTCGAGTTGCCACAACAGACCTTTGCTATTTTCTCATCATCTGGATGTATAACTAACCCTCTGTAATATATATCTCTGTGTGAAAGTTTGCTTGCAAAAGTATACCGAAACATTGGTCCTATCGTTTCTAGATCCAAGCCATAGTTGTCAATTCTGAGAGCTTTGTTTTGACAACTTTCTTCGTTAATTATTTCGATAATTTTAGCTTTTACCATTTCTACGTTATCAAGAATCTCATCAAATACTATATTGCCATCTTTAAGTATTTTTCCATTCTCCAACGAAGTTATTTTTTCTTGAAGAGTTTTAACTTTTGAAACTTGTTTAAAATGATAGGTTATGAGTGTCACGCCTACAGTAATTATTGATATCAAGGCGCTAGCTTTTGAGGCTATATCCCAAACTTCTTTATCCACAGTATCTTCCTAATGCTTGGTCCATTCTTATACTGATCTTTCGTACCATTTTTTTTTCTGGTAGTCCAGTATCTCGTTGAAATTCTGCACTTTGGCTTAAATTCTAGGATTAGAATTGTGATGAGTTAAAGACTTCACTGCGATAGCGAAGAACGGAAGCACTACTGATACCGTGTTGACGGCACACTTCCTCAACTTTTCTACCAGCATCAACTTCTTTCAATACTGCGATGATCTGAGATTCTGTATAGCGTGATTTTTTCATAGTCGTCTCCTGCATTAATCATTGCAGAAAACTCCAATTAAGTCTGTCTCAGTTTAGGGGAAGTGGACAACACCATGGGAATATTTAACCAAGCATGAACTGGCCGAAACCTCTAATTATGGGTGTATCTAATTAGTGGAGGTTTACAATGGCTTTCTTTTAGTCTTAGAACTATTGGGGGGCTGTGTCTTCTATAGCAATGGTCACTTTGTATAAGCGGAAGCCTAATCAAAGAAGATCATTTAAAAATAGAATTAAAAAGGAATAGGTTTGTTTTAAGGCTAAGCAAGTTACAAAAAAACCGACTCAAGGGTCGGTTTATCGTTTTGTAAAGACTAAGTAAATGGTACCAGAGGCCGGACTTGAACCGGCACGCCCGCGAAGGCAACGGATTTTGAATCCGTCATGTCTACCAATTTCATCACTCTGGCACAGACAATAGCTTTACAATGACTGCGTTACAGTCAGGTTGCGAATTATAACGATGTTGTTATTGGTGACAAGCCTTTTTTTGTTATTGCTTACTATTTGCTTAATATGTGTACGTTGATGTGCCGGTTAGTAAAATGCCAGTCGGTTGGCAAAAATTTTATTTACTTTTTTATGGCTGTCATAGGCTTGTGTGTAGGGCGGTTGCAGCAATTATCGTAAAATAAATAGTGGAAAGATTAAAAAATGACCTGACACCCTCCCTTAAAGGGTGTTATTATGGCTCTGCCTTTAGAAGGTTCTATTACATTTGAATATTGCTCGTTCCGTTGATCCATTGTTAGTCCCTAGCGCGATTCACATATTAACGATTACTGAATCAAGCCTGCCGCAAAACAGATAGCCCCTTCAGTGCAATACCGATTGCGTTACGCGATCAATTTAAAATTTATCCTATTAGGAGTTATCTATGTCTACTACTACAGGCACAGTAAAATGGTTCGACGAAGCTAAAGGTTTCGGTTTTATTTCTCAAGCAGATGGTGGCAAAGATGTATTCGTACATTTCCGCGCGATCAAATCTGACGGTTTCCGTACTTTAACTGAAGGCCAAAGCGTTCAGTTCACAGTAGAACAAGGAAACAAAGGTCCTCAGGCAGCTGACGTAGAAGTGCTTTAAGACCTTTAAAACAAGCGCCCGCTCGGGCGCTTGTTTGCTCTTACGATATACCCTCTATCATTCCCTGGCTGCATTAGCCACCCCACACCCTTGCTTTAGTTTATCTGTCAAACATCTACTTTCTTGCTATTCTGTGGCAAACTTGCGCCCAGTATTTACTGAACACTGAATTGCATGAGTAAAAAATCCAACAAAACGGCTAAAACCGTGACAACCGCACCTGTTAATACCGACATGGCCCGCGCTGGCTTTGTACGACGCTTAGCGGCGATGATTTATGACGCGCTGGTGGCAACGGCGGTGGGTATGTGTGCCGCCATGGTGCTGATTGTGGCGCTGGTGGTGTCGCTGAAAAACGGATGGCTGAGTTTGCAGGGGTACGGCGAACCAAACGAATTACTGCAACAGTCAGTACTGTATAAAACCCTCATACAGGTATGGGTGGTATTGTGGGTGTCGGTGTTTTTTTTGTGGTTTTGGAAACGCGGCGGTCAAACCCTGGGGATGCGTGCCTGGCGACTGCGTATTTTTAGTACCACCGATGCACCGGTAACCTGGTCCCGTTTAGTGTTGAGACTGGTTAGCTCGTTGGCAGGGCTGGGCACCTTGCTGGTATTGTTTGACGTTAACAACAAACTGTCGCTGCAGGATAGGGTGGCCAAAACCGAAGTCCTCAAACTCACCAAAGAGCAAAACAACCATAAAAGCTGGTAGTAACTGTGGCCAGCTAAAATGGCTCAGCGGGCAAGTAAAGCGGCAGCAATTGCAGCAAACAAAATGCTGGGTAGCAGGGCACCAAGGATGGGAGGGATGTTATACACCAAACTTAAGGGGCCAAACACTTCGTTGGTGATGAAAAAGCTAAAGCCGGTCAGTACACCCATAATAATACGCGCGCCCATTGTCACGCTGCGTAACGGACCAAAAATAAACGACAGCGCCATTAACAGCATAACGCTCACTGTCACCGGCTGTAATATTTTACGCCACAACGCGAGCTCATAGCGGCTGGTATCCTGTTCATTGTTAGCGCGGTAATTGATGTAATCAAACAGGCCGCGAATAGACAATGCTTCAGGTTTAATGGTGACGATACCCAGTTTGTCCGGCGTTAACGATGAGTTCCAGCGCCAGTTATCCTCAACGTCGGCAGTAATGGCCTCCTCACCAAAGCGGGTATGAGTTACCTGCGTGAGTGTCCAGCCGTTTTGTTCATAATCGCCACGGCTGGCGTTGGTAATGCTGTCGAGTTGTAATGCGTCGTTAAAGCGGTAGATGCTAATATCCTGCAAGGTGTCCCGACTGGTTACCTGGCCAATACTTACAAAGTGCTCGCCGTCTTTGGCCCACACCAGTTGGTCGGATGAAAACAGCGAGCCGCCGGTGATCGCTTCGGTGCGCAATTCTTTGGCGCGGGATTCACTCACAGGCGTTACCCATTCGCCGACCGCCATTACCACTAAAATCATCACTACGGCTGATTTCATGGCCGAGTTAATCAGGTTCCAGCGGCTTAAGCCCGCGGCCTGCATCACAACCAGTTCGCTGTTGCTGGCCAGCACACCCATACCAATAAGGCCGCCTAATAAGGTCGCCATCGGGAAAAACTGCTCCAGGTCACGGGGTAGGCTCAGCAGCACATAGACCAATGCAGCAAGCATATCGTAATTGCCTTCACCCACTTTTCGCAGTTGCTCTACAAACTTAATGAGGGCGCTTAAACCGATTAATACCGACAGAGTTACCGTAACAGTGCCGAGTAATGTTCTGGCGATATACCAATCAAGCAGGCGGATCATGACTTCCTCCTGGACAGCATAGCGCGTAATTCTGTGCCAAATTTTCGGTCGCGGGCGAGTAAGGTAAAGCCAATCATCAGCATAATGCCATGTACCCACCACAGCCCCAGCTGAATAGGGATTTTACCGTCTTCGAGTGCGCGGCGGCTGGCCAGTAACAGCATAAAGTAGCCAAGATAGAGCAGGATAGCAGGGAACATTTTACCAAATCGTCCCTGGCGTGGGTCTACTGCGCTCAGAGGCACGGCAATGAGTACTAAAAATGGAATAGAAAGGGGAATTGCCAAACGCCATTGCAGCTCGGCGAGGGCTTCAATTGAGCCATCGTTAAGTAATTCATCAGTGGGCAGTACCGACACTTTTTTGCGCTGTTGCTGCTGCTCCGGATCGTCTATCTGAATCTGATATTCGTCGAAGGCCACAACGCGATACGCCAGGCGTTTTTGTTCGCCCTCATACTGATTGCCATTTTTGAGGATCAGTTGGCGGGTACCATCGGGCTCTTTATTCACGGTGCCTTGCTGGGCATATACTACCCGCACCTGTTCATTTTCTTCGGCTTGTTGTTGGGCCAGAAATACTTTTTGAAGTGAGTCATCACTACCAATATCGTGTACAAATATTACAGCTTCCTGGTTGCCCGTTTGTTGAAAACGGCCGGGGATGATGGCGCTGAATCCTGCTTCGGCACGCGCTTGCTCGCGCAGGTTATATTCACTTTCGGCGGCCAGTGGCGCTAAATACAGTGTTATCACACCGGTAAACAGTGTAATAATGACCGATAAGAACAGCATGACGCGGGTGACGTACCATTCACTGATACCACAGGCACGCATGACGGTCATTTCACTGTCTACGTACAACCTGCCGTAAGCCATCATAATGCCTAAAAATGCACTGATGGGAATAACCAAAGAGGCTAGCACTGGAGCGTACAGCGATAAAAAGCCTAACACCAGGCTGGCCGGGATATCGCCGTCAGAGGCGTCGCCTAATACGCGGACGAAACGCAGAGTCACAAAAATCGCCATCAAAATTAAAAAAATGGCAACTTGTGATTTCAGCGTTTCCTTAAGCAGGTAGCGGAATATCAGCATATCCCACCTATGTAAAAAGTCGGAATTTTAGTGAAAGCAGCTATAATTTTGAGTAAACTTACCATTTTTACAAGTTTTGCCAGTAATAACTAACTGTTGGCGCCGGAAGGTGCGTTTGCCTGAGTAGTATTTAACGACAAATAAAACGCGCCCGCGCAGGATTGAATTCGTGCGTATTAAACCATAAACCCAGGCAAAACGGGATGTAAAAATTATTCCGAGCCAACCAGACAGAATAAAAAGAGGTGATATTGTGGAGTTTAACGTAAAAAGTGGCAGTCCGGAAAAGCAGCGCAGTGCATGCATTGTGGTGGGCGTTTATGAGCCGCGACGTTTATCCGGCGTTGCTGAACAACTGGACGAAATCAGCGAAGGCTATATCAGTAATCTGCTGCGCCGCGGCGATTTAGAAGGTAAAGCCGGGCAAATGTTGTTACTTCATCATGTCCCAAACGTGCTCAGCGAGCGCGTGTTGCTGGTCGGTTGTGGTAAAGAGCGGGAACTCGATGAGCGCCAGTACAAGCAAATCATCGCCAAAACCATTCAGACCCTCAACGAAACCGGCTCAATGGAAGCGGTCTGCTTTTTAACCGAACTCCACGTTAAAGGTCACGATACTTACTGGAAAGTCCGCCAGGCGGTAGAGACGTCCCAGGACACGCTCTATACCTTTTTACAGTTAAAAACCAAAAAGGGCGAACCGCGTCGCCCCTTGCGTAAACTGGTGTTTAATGTTCCTACCCGTCGCGAACTCACGGTTGGCGAAAAGGCGGTCGAGCATGGCCTGGCGATTGCGAAAGGCGTTAAGGTTACTAAAGATGTGGCCAACATGCCGCCCAATATTTGTAATCCTGCCTATTTATGGGAGCAGGCACAACAATTGGCCGCCGAGTATGACAGTGTCGATGTCGAAGTGGTTAACGAAGCCAATATGGCAGAGTTGGGCATGAACTCCTACCTGGCCGTTGGCCGGGGGTCAGTGAACGAGTCACTGATGAGTATTATTCACCATAAAGGTGGCGACAGCGACCAACCACCACTGGTATTGGTGGGTAAAGGCCTTACCTTCGACTCCGGCGGTATTTCGCTTAAGCCTGGCGAAGCCATGGATGAAATGAAGTACGACATGGGCGGTGCTGCCTCGGTACTGGGTGTGATGCACACGGTTGCAGCGCTCAACCTGCCTATTAACGTTATTGGTGTGCTGGCTGGTTGTGAAAACATGCCCGATGCCAATTCATATCGCCCGGGCGATATTCTTACCACCATGTCAGGTCAAACTGTTGAAGTGCTCAACACCGACGCCGAAGGCCGCCTGGTGCTATGTGATGCACTCACCTATGTTGAACGCTTTGAGCCCGAAACGGTGATCGATGTGGCGACGCTGACCGGTGCCTGCATCGTGGCGCTGGGCAAACATGCCTCAGGTTTAATGAGTACGCACAATCCGCTCGCCCACGAGTTGTTAAACGCGTCAGAACAGGCCTCTGACCGTGCCTGGCGTTTACCGCTATGGGATGACTATCAGGAGCAACTGGAAAGCCCGTTTGCCGATATGACTAACCTGGGTGGCCGCGCAGCGGGCTCTATTACCGCAGGATGTTTCCTGTCGCGCTTTACCAAGAAATATAACTGGGCGCATCTCGACATTGCCGGTACTGCCTGGAACAGCGGTAAAAACAAAGGTGCTACCGGTCGGCCGGTGCCTATGTTGTCGCAGTTCCTGATGAACCGGGCAGGCCTGGGTCAGGAGGATTAATTGCCGATGCCTGCTGTTTCGTTTTACGCGCTGACTGAAGCGTCGGTTACGCCCGAGGGGCTACCCAGCGTCCCGGCGGTTTGCGCGAAGGCCTGCGAGCTGACCGCCGAACTTTATGCACAGAAGAAAAAGAGTGTGGTACTGTGCGTCGATCAGGCACAGGCTGAGGCGATTGACGAGTTATTGTGGCAGCTTCCGGCTGCCCGTTTTGTGCCGCACAATTTAACCGGAGAAGGGCCGCCCGGAGGCGCACCGGTAGAAATCGTCTGGCAGCAAAGCGCACTGTCACGCAAACAATGCCTGATCAACCTCAGCGGGCAAATGATTGATAACCCGAACCAGTATCAGCAGGTGATCGACTTTGTGCCAGTAGAAGAGGCGGCCAAACAACAGGCCCGACAACGATATAAACAATTTCAACAAGCCGGTTGCCAAATGCAATTTTTGCCGGCCTAAAAAAGAGACTTTTTGAGAAACTGCATGGATAAAACCTACGAACCCCAATCTATAGAGCAGCAGTGTTACCAGCGCTGGGAAGACGAAGGCTTGTTTAAAGCCCAGGGCAACGATGCGCCCACAGGTAATCCGTACTGTATTTTACTGCCGCCGCCCAACGTTACCGGCAGTCTGCACATGGGCCATGGTTTTCAGCAAACCATTATGGATGTACTGACCCGCTATCATCGAATGAAAGGTGATAACACCTTATGGCAGGTGGGTACCGATCACGCGGGTATCGCTACCCAAATGGTAGTGGAACGCCAGCTCAATGCCGAGGGCAAAACACGCCACGATTTGGGGCGCGAAGATTTTATTAACAAGATCTGGGAGTGGAAAGAACACTCCGGTGGCACTATTACCAGCCAGATGCGTCGTCTGGGTACATCGCCCGACTGGGACCGCGAAGTCTTTACCATGGACGAGAACCTGTCAAAGGCCGTTACCGAAGTCTTTGTAAAGTTACACGAAGACGGTTTGATTTATCGTGGTAAACGCCTTGTGAACTGGGATCCGGTATTGCATACCGCGGTATCAGATTTAGAAGTGCTTAACGAAGAAGAAGCGGGCTATATGTGGCATATGCGCTACCCGCTGGCCGATGGCAGTGGCAGCATTGTAGTGGCTACTACCCGCCCTGAAACCATGTTAGGCGACACCGCTGTAGCGGTGCACCCCGAAGACGAGCGTTATCAGTCGCTGATTGGCAAAGAGATTAAATTACCCATTACCGGGCGTCTTATTCCCATTATTGCCGACGATTATGTGGATCCGGAGTTTGGCACCGGTTGCGTTAAAATTACGCCTGCCCATGACTTTAACGACTATGACATGGGCAAGCGTCATAACCTGCCTATGATCAATATCTTTACCCCCGACGCTAAGGTGAACGACGAGGCACCCGAAGCATACAGAGGTCTCGACCGGTTTGACGCACGTAAGCAAATCGTGGCGCAGCTCGAAGCTGATGGCACGCTGGTAAAAGTAGACGATCACAAGCTTAAAGTGCCCCGCGGCGACCGTACTGGTGCGGTTATTGAGCCGTACCTGACCGACCAATGGTATGTCGCCATCGACGAACTGGCGAAACCGGCTATCGACGCGGTTGAAAGCGGTGAAATTCGTTTTGTACCTGAAAACTGGAACAAAACCTATTACCAGTGGATGCACAACATTCAGGATTGGTGTATCTCCCGGCAGCTATGGTGGGGCCACCGTATCCCGGCCTGGTACGATAACGATGGCAACATCTACGTAGGACGCAGCGAAGAAGAAGTTCGTAGTAAGCACTCACTTTCTGCCGACATTGAGCTGAAGCAGGACGACGATGTCCTCGATACCTGGTTTTCATCCGCCTTATGGCCATTTGCCACCATGGGCTGGCCAGAGCAAACACCAGAGCTTGAGACCTTTGTGCCTTCGTCAGTGCTGGTAACCGGCTTTGACATCATTTTCTTCTGGGTCGCCAGAATGATCATGATGACGAAAAAATTCACCGGTAAGATCCCCTTTAAAGACATCTATATTACTGGCTTAATTCGTGATGAAAGCGGCGACAAGATGTCAAAGTCGAAAGGCAACGTGCTCGATCCTATTGATCTTATCGACGGCATTGATCTTGAGTCGCTGGTTGCTAAACGTACCTCGGGCATGATGCAGCCGCAACTGGCAGCCAAAATAGAAAAGCGTACCCGCAAGCAGTTCCCGGATGGCATTCAGGCTTACGGTACTGATGCACTGCGCTTTACTTTTGCCGCCATGGCCTCAACCAGCCGTGATATCAATTTTGATATGGGCCGGGTAGAAGGCTATCGCAACTTCTGTAACAAAATTTGGAACGCATCACGCTTTGTACTGATGAACACGGAGACCGAAGATACCGGTCGTGACGGTGGTGAGTTGGTGCTGAGCCTGGCTGACAAGTGGATTTGGGCGCAGTTCCAGCAAACGCTCACAGAGTTTGAGAAGGCCATTGCTGAATACCGCTTCGATATCGCCGCGCAAACGGTGTACGAATTTACCTGGAATCAGTTCTGCGATTGGTATTTAGAGCTCACTAAGCCGGTGCTTAACAACGACGAGGCAACCGAAGCTGAAAAGCGGGGTACCCGCCATACGTTGATCAACGTGCTGGAGAGTCTGCTGCGGTTATTGCACCCGTTAATGCCGTTTATTACCGAAACCATCTGGAACCGCGTAGCGCCATTAAGTGCGGTGAATTATGCCGAGGGCGACAGCATTATGGTGCAGCCATACCCGGTAGTTGATGCAGCGAAGCAAAACGAGCAGGTACTGGCCGACATTGAATGGGTTAAGCGCTTTATCGTAGGTATTCGTAATATTCGTGGTGAAATGGATATTGCACCGAGCAAGCCATTGTCGGTGTTATTGCGTAACGTTAGCAGCGATGATGAGCGCCGCTTAAGCATTTCCAGAACCTTTGTTGACCGCCTTGCCCGTCTTGAAGGCATTACGATTTTAGCCAGTGGCGAACAAGCCCCCGCCAGTGCCACTGCGTTGGTTGGCGAAATGGAAATCTTAATTCCTATGGCAGGCCTTATCGACAAAGAAGCCGAGCTCGCAAGAATTGCCAAAGCCATGGATAAACTCGAAAAAGATCTTGGCCGTTTTAAAGGCAAACTTTCCAACGAGAAGTTTGTCAGTAATGCGCCGCCAGAGGTGATTGAAAAAGAAAAAGCCAAGCTGGCTGACACGGAGTCTCAGTTAAGTAAACTCAAAGCGCAACAAGAGACGATTGCAGCCTTGTAATTTGTTGCGGAACTGACGACTCTGAACAGGCGAGCTTACATAGCTCGCCTTTTTTATGAGCATCGCCTGATGACGTAAACAATAGTTATATTCACTAAAAAGTTGCAATAGAGCCTACTGCGCCATTTAGCTGATAATCCTAAGTTTATGAAATTTATAGCTTTAATACTTGGTGTAAAGATTGCTTGGTTAGATGACATATAATCACTGAACAATGGAAAGAAGTGAATGGTTACCTTAGAAGATCGCCCCATCGAGCAAGTCCGCGAAGAAGTTATCGATAAACTCATTTATCACTACAGTCATGGCGTGATTTCGGCTGAGGCCTTCGAGCGACGCCTGGACGCGGCGATGCTAAGTCAGGATCATCATGAAATTGCCGGTTTGGCCGCCGATCTGACCATGGATGTGGATGACAGTTACACCCGCCAAAAAGAAAAGAAGCTCAATATAAATTATGCAGCCGGCGATGTGCCTCCAAACGAAACCATGATCAATGTAATGGGTGGTTCGGATCGCTCGGGTCGCTGGAAAGTGCCCGCCGAAATTCGCCTGCTGAATTTTATGGGCGGCTCAGATATCGACTTTTCAGATGCCGTGTTCACCACCCCTAACGTTACCATTAAGACTATCTGTATCATGGGGAGGACCAACATTAAGGTGCCGGAAAACATCAATGTGGTGACCAAAGCGTTTTGTTTTATGGGCGGTATCGATAACAAAGCTCCGTCTATTGCTGACCGTCAGGCGCCGACAGTTACCGTGGAAGGTTTTGTATTGATGGGCGGGATTGATATTGATCTTAAACGTACCATCAAAGAAAAGTTTGTTGCGCTGGCGAATCAAATGAAAGCGATGTTCAGCGCGACACCGCATCGTTAGGTATAGGCTCAGTAGGTGACAAACAAAGCGCATCCGTCACATTGCCCTTAAGATCGTGCTCAAGGCATAAAACCCTTAAGTTCGTGCTCACGGCATAAAACAAGGTATTTATCGAATAAAATAGCAATAACGGTTCAAGTTTTTAGCAATAAATGGTATATCAGGGCCCCTCGATTGATAGACCGATTAGAAGGCTGGATATGCTCGTTAAAATTATTCGAAACGCACTGGGACTGGTGATTGTTGCAGGCGATGTACTAACCCGCTGGGGCAAGGTTAAACGCTCTTCCGAGGCTCAGGAAAAAGTAGCGGTAACCAGCAAAAATATGACCCTGTATCATTTTTTTGGCTGCCCTTTTTGCGTGAAAACCCGTCGTACCATTCATAAGTTAAATCTGCCTATTAACAAAAAAAGCGCCGGGCAGGGCTCGCAATATCGCCATGAACTGATAGCCGGCGGCGGCAAAGTGCAGGTGCCTTGTTTACACATTAAGCACGAAGATGGTTCTGATCAGTGGATGTACGAGTCAAAACAGATCAGTGCGTATTTACATCAACGTTTTGCTGATTACCAATAAGCACATACCACACCAAAGCGTAAGTTGAATCAATCGACGTTACCACTCTTTACCTGGTAACGTGAAAGTCTTTACCCTATGACGTGAAAGCGGTCGGGTGCCACGCACCGAACCGCTTTTATTGTTTATCGGGCCATTAGTTATTACGCGTTAATTTGATGGGATCAAGCAGCTTGGTGAGCTCGTCTCTCGATAAGTCTGTCATCTCATCTGCCACATCAATAATGGGTTGTTTTTCTTTATAGGCTCGTTTAGCTATTTCAGCTGCTTTGCTATAACCGATGATCGGGTTCAGCGCGGTCACTAATATTGGGTTCTTATGCAGGGCTTTTTCCAGATTGTCGCGGTTAACGCTAAAGCCTTTAATGGCTTTGTCAGCGAGTAAGTTTGCACTGTTGCCAAGCAACTCAATACTGTTTAGCAGGTTAAAAGCAATTAAGGGTAGCATTACGTTCAGCTCAAAATTACCCGACTGGCCGCCGATCGTGATGGCGGTATCGTTGCCCATTACCTGGGCGGCGGACATTGCCACCGCTTCAGGGATCACCGGGTTAACTTTGCCAGGCATAATGGACGACCCCGGTTGCAGTTCGGGCAGGGCAATTTCGCCCAGACCGGCTAAGGGGCCGGAGTTCATCCAGCGTAAATCGTTAGCCACTTTCATAAAGGTGACGGCGGTGGATTTCAGGCTGCCGGAGAGCGTAACGGCAGTATCCTGCGATGCGATCAGAGCAAAATGATTGGTTGCCGGGGTAAAGTGAATACCTAATCGGTCGCTTAAATGCGAGGCAAAGGTTTTGGCAAATTCAGGGTGGCAGTTAATACCGGTACCCACCGCAGTGCCGCCCAGGGCAAGGGTCTGAATTGCCGGCTGTAATTGTTTAAGCGCATGAATTTGCTGTTCAATTTGTGCCTGCCAGCCAGATAAACTTTGATCCATACGAATGGGCATGGCATCCATTAAATGGGTACGTCCCGTTTTGCAGTAGTCCTTCAGAGTGGCTGCCTTGGCTGAAATGGTTTCGCACAAGTGGCTTAACGCGGGAATGAGCCTGGTGTGTACTTGCAGTGCAGCACTCACATGAATGGTGGTGGGGATTACATCGTTGCTGCTTTGGCCATAATTAACATGATCGTTAGGGTGTACCTTTGTGCCGGAAATTTGGCTGGCCAGGTTTGCAATCACCTCATTGGCGTTCATGTTGGTACTGGTGCCGGAGCCGGTTTGGTATACATCGACCGGAAAATGACTAAGCAGGTTATCATCACTGAGCAGTTGCTCACAGGCCTTACAGATGGCATCAGCAATGGGTTTGTCGAGTAGGTCTAATGCCGCATTGGCCGTGGCTGCGGCGTGCTTAACTTCAATAAGACCGCGAATAAATGGCCCGGGCATGGGCTGTCCGCTAATCGGAAAGTTATTTACTGCGCGCTGGGTTTGAGCTCCGTAAAGCGCCTCGGCGGGGACTTCAAGTTCTCCCATGCTGTCAGATTCTGTGCGAGTATTGGTCATAATTACCTTACTTTCTGTTAATGGAGAGAGACTAAATAGATACGGGTAAAAGACGGATTAACGATCAGCCTGGATTCGAATAAGGACAGGGAGCAACAAAGCCGGTCAGTGCCGGCTTGCTGATAAGCGGATCGACGCGGTGTTACAACGATAAGACTTCAAATACCAGTACGTAGCTAGCACGGCGCTTCATGGCAGGCGGCGATACCTTGTCATCTTCTAACTCAGCTTCGAGCCAGTACATCCCAGGCTCATCAAACTGCAAGGTAATATTGCCCTTCGAGTCGGCGGTGGTTTCAAGGCCTGCGGCGGTGTCACGGTACTTTTCGCCATCTTTTACTACCGTGACCTTGGTCCCTTCAGCGGCCTCACCGTTCATAAAAAACTGAAAGGCGATGTCTTCGCCTGTGTACGCGTCGTTAGGGTGAGTAAGCGCTTTTAGCTCCAGCCCTTTACCGGTAAGTGTATTGGTTTGTGATGTCGGGGCACCCAGTGTCACATATACTTCCAGTCGATTCGCCGTTTCCATTACCATTAAATCCCTGGCGTCTTGCGGTACGGAGTCATAAAAGTCTTCGACACTGGCTGTCTCACCCCGACCAGGCCAGCGGTGGCGCTCACCGTCCTCGTCCTGCCAAAATGCCATTAACGATTGCGAAGCAGTAAAAACTTTATAGGTACCAGTTTCGGTTAGCTCGACGTCAAATACGCTGCGGTATCGCAGTTTTTGCTGATGCTGAATAGTGACAGGCTGGCCAGCAGGCGACACCACCGATAAGCGCTCGACCGGATAGGCAAAGTGATCAGGATGAAAAATACCATTTGCTATCGCGGCATCAAAGGTAATCCATTCGCTGTCGCCAGACACCGCGGTGGTTGAGGGTTTTACCCATGCCCGGTGGGCATGGGTCAGAGGGCTTGTCAGGATAAGGACTAGCGCCGTGGCAGCGATAATAAGTGATTTGTTCATTTTGCAGGCTCCATTATGAGTTCTATCGATGAGAGTTCGTGTTCACCTTGAGCACGTGTTGAGAGAGGTTGTTTAACAGGTAGCGAAAGAGGGAGTTTTAGCGTTTCCCGGCCGCCCAGTTCGCGTGCCGCTTCTAGCCAAATGACATAGTTACCCGCGGGAACGTCCTTAAAGCGGCCATCAAGCATTAAGGTTGAGATGCCAGGGCGGCGGGTTGCGCCACTGACCCCGTCAATAGGGAGATCAGCACTGCGGCCGCTGCGGCGCCACCATAAACGCAAATCTTTGAGCCATTTTTCACCTTCGTCGTCGGCCATAGCAATGTCGTACCATACGGCGATGTCCTTTACCCGTTCACCCCGCTCGTTAGCCAGCCATACCGCTACATAAGGGGCATGGTATTCGGCCACCGGGATACGCGGCAGGCCAATACGTAATTCATCGGCTTTGGCGTGGGAGGGGAATACCAAAAAGGCAATAGGAATGATAAAGCCGGCAATGACCAGCGGCCAGGTTATTTTGCGCCCTTTGGCGTAGCGCTTGAGTAACATTAATCCTGTAACACTAAACACAATACATGCTCCTGAAAATATATCGAGAAACCAGCGCCACGCCCACGGCGTGTTGCGGCCCTTGTGTAAGTCATTTAAATAGGCGATAGCACCGCGGTTGGTTGTTTCCTGATAAAAATCGCCGGTATCGAGGGTGATAGTGAACCATGTATCGCCGCCGGCTCGTGGCATTGCTACGTATACCTCAAACGCATCCCACTGTGCATCAACCCTGCCCGGTAAAGTACTGCCTGTTGTCTCGCGGTACCATTTGCGAAAGCCGGGCGAAAAGCGTTGTTGTTCGACGAGTTCGCTCAGCAAGGACGGTGTAATACCCGCCTCGGTGACCACCGTTTGCGGCGAACTCTCGATGCTGCCAGCGTGATTAAGGGTTATGCCGGTAAAAGCAAATAGCAGCATACCGATGAGGCATATTGCTGAACTCACCCAGTGCCAGTTTTTCCAGTTCCAGAAATGGCGAGACATCCAACGCATTTATTACTCCATACCATAGGTGAAATGCCGTGAGCTCTGCTTCATCCATCGCCGCAGGCCGGATGATGTGCGGACAAGTTAACAGCAGAAAGCTTCAAACGTCAGTAACCGGTATTGTGAGTGGTTACCAGGTTTACCGGGTAAAAAGCCTTGCTCAAAAACCATCGTTGCCCGGCGATAAAGGTTAATCACGGGCGTACTGCAGGCGTTTTTTGATACGTACAAGCAGCTTAGTGGCCACGGTTAACCGGTTACGCCGAGAGAATACTGCAAGTGCCGCTGTTTATGCAAATATAAATGATAATAGTTATTGTTAAGATTGGCGTGGGGTCATGAGCGCTGACAATGGGTATCAGGTTGAGATATTTGTGTAAACGAGCATTTTTGATGCAGGGAGCGTATGAAACGCGACAGTGAATAAAGGGCCAGTGGGGGGCATTGCGCCCCACTGGCCCTGTTATTTTACTTGTTGATATTGGTGGATACGGGTAATGCCTTTTTACGTCGTATGAATACCATCAGTAATAGCGCTACACTTGCTCCTATCCCCCAGCTACCGCCGTGATGCTCTATAACGACTTCTGACGTTACAGGCCGGTCGTAATCGCTGCTTTCTATACTCTGGTAAGATAAGTCGGCATCACTGTAGGCGTCCAGAGTGGCAACATGCAGGTCAGTGTCGGCGTCTATCAACTCAATTAAGATATCGTAGTCGTTACTGGGATAGCCGGTAATTAATTCGTTTTCCAGCAATACGCCGTCTTCACTGCTATCACCGTACAGATCAAACACGTCGGTTACATGAAAGGGCTCATAATAATCTGCAGTGCCCAGGTAAACGATGGCATACACCGGGGCGCGATAGTAATTGGTGTCGGCATCAAACTCCAGATCGAACGCTGAAAAGTAGCCATCGTAGTCCCGGTCGTTATAGAGTGTCACCCAGGCGTCATAAAACCAGTAGTCGACACTTTGTGTGGTGCGCAGTTGTTCGCCGGTTTTACCCGACAAGCTGGCGAGTTCAACTTTTTTCCGGGCGGCTTTGTTTGCACTGTGACCGGCGTTGAGCGCTGGTACACGCACTGTTTCAGTAACCCTGATGTCGGCCACGGCAGACTCGGTAGCCAGTGTTTGGGCTGTGAGCAAACTCAATGAAGCGAATACGGCTGTAATCAATAAATGATGTGTAATATGGCTTTTCATAATCGCGATTCCTGTTTTAAGGGCAGTAGCTTTAAAAACAGTGTGCGAAAATTTAACTGAACAATAACTGAAGTTTACATTAACACCGGAGTCTGAACGCCATGCGTGCTGTTGCCTTTTATTTGTTTTCGTTGTGTTGCCTGAGCCTGCCAGCCACGCTGGTGTATAGTGCCGATTTCACGGTGACTCAGCTTAAGGATAAGGTTTATTTGCACCAATCCGGCCGGTATGTCGAAGGTTTTGGCATGGTTACCGGCAATGGTTTACTGGTGCTCACCGACAATCAGCAGGCGGTACTGATTGATACTCCCTGGGATGCGGCTGATATCGAGGCTTTGTTTAACTGGCTTGAAGCGCGCGACATTACGCTGCAAGGTGTAGTGGTAACCCATTCACATGACGATGCCGGAGGGCATCTGGCCTACTTCCATGAACGAGGCATTCCCAGCTGGGCATACTCTCTCACCAATAAGCTGCTGGCTGAGCAGGGTGAAACGCCGGCACAGCACACTTTTAACAACAGCGAATGGGTGGTCGCCAGTAGTATTGAGGCCTTTTATCCGGGGCCTGGTCATACCCTGGATAACACAGTGGTATGGCTGGCTGCCCATAACGTGTTGTTTGGTGGATGTTTTGTAAGAGAAGCTGCGACTGAGTCGTTGGGTTATACGGCCGAAGGTGACGTGTCGGTATGGCCTGATTCAGTGGCAAAGGTGCAAGAGCGTTACCCCAGCGCGCAGTGGGTTATCCCGGGCCACGGCGAAGTGGGAGGCAAGGCCTAGCATGAGCATACAGCAGCCCTGGCCAGTGCCGCGCAGCGCCAACCTTAATTTGATACCCATAAGGTAATGAAGCAAGGTAATCCCGCTACTAACCGCGGCACCAGCACTGCTCGACCAGTAACATTGTATCGAAGTGAAAGTCTGGTTATGCTGAACAAAATAGCATCAGACTATTCGCCAGCAACACCGTGCTTTTCTTATCGTTATCAGGACTGTCTTTTTCTGTCTGCTCGTGCAGGCCGATGTTAATTTGGAGCAGTTATGCAACGACGACGTTTTCTTCAGGGCGCCTTAGGCGGCGGTATTGCCAGTTCCCTGATAGGGTGTGCGAAAACCTCAAAGCCTGTTAATCATTCATTACCGTTATCGCCGGCCGGGTTGCCAATGCAAACAGGGCCTCTGGCGCCTATCAATGCTCAACCTGATCGCATCATTAGTACCAATGTGTGTACCCGACCGTTTCGTGCTCAGGGGCCGCGTATCGAAGTGGAAAAATCTGGCAATAAAACCCTGATCCATAATTACGGTCACGGCGGCAGCGGTTGGTCTCTCTCCTGGGGCACTGCCGCGCTGGCTGAGTCGCTGATCACTGCGGATAAGCAAACCCCGCTAGCGGTTGTCGGGTGCGGGGCGGTGGGATTGACCACTGCTATTCACTGCCAGCGGGCAGGTTATAAGGTCACTATATACGCCAAAGAGCGCCCGCCTTATGTTCGTTCTTCGTATGCAACGGGGATCTGGTCACCGGATTCGCGGATCGTAACACTCGACCATGCCAGGGCATTTGCCGATCGCTGGCAGTGGATGGCGCGGCTATCTTATCTGCGCTTTCAGACCCTGCTTGGTTTAGCCGGCACACCGGTAGAATGGACCACGATGTTTCGCATGGCAGATAAACCATTCGATGATCATGGCGGGCATAATATTCCCGGCGAGCCGCCATACCCTGATTACAGCAAGGCATTACTCAGTGACTTAACGCCAAAGGAATACGATTTATCTGCCGGGCAGAGCCCGTTTAACGCGCCCTATGTGCGCCAGTTTCCGCTGCTTATGTTTAATATCAGTGCTTATTCGCAGCATTTGCTCGATGTATTTCATCGCGGCGGTGGCAAAGTTGTAGACCGGTCGCTGAGTAGCGTTGATGACTTTAAACAGTTTGGTGAGTCAGTGATTGTTAATTGCACCGGATACGGCGCTAAAGCGCTGCTCAACGATGACTCAATCATCCCGGTGCGCGGTCAAACCTGTAAACTGATCCCACAAGATGAAGTGAAATATGGTATCCAGTACTTTGACCAGCATACTTCTGTCTATCCGCGCAGGGATGGTTTGCTGGTACAGGCCGGTGCTGAGGGCGATTTTAATAATCCCCTGGCAAATATAGATCCACAAGAATCCGTTCATGCCGTAGAGCAACTGGCCAAAATTATGCAGAGTATCAAAACAAGGACGTAGCGCGGGTGAGCAAAGGCCGCTGAGCAGGTCGCTGCGGCGCAAGAGCATTAGCGAAGGGCTGGCAAACATGTATCCCCACAAAATCCGGTGGGGATAATCAGCATCACGCTACCGGTTATTCTTCCTCGGCGTCGCTGTCATCGACACCGTCGCCGATAAAGTAAGTTCCCCAGCCGTCATAATGCACATTATGTTTGTCAGCAATTTGCAGCAGCGTGTCGATGTCTTTATCGAGAGCTTCGCGTTCTAACTGACGCTCGGCAATAATATCAAAACAAAACACGGTGCCACCGTCGTCTAAATAGACTTCTTCGGCATCGGTAACTTCAAAACCAGCTTTGAAGGAGTCAACCGCGGCTTTCTCAAGCAGGTCAAAATCCTTGCAGGCCATGTGGTGTTCAATAGTATAAGTGGCGTCCGCTTCACTGCCGTCGCTAAGCAGTGCATCGATGGTTTCCTGATTAAATTCGTACCATTCGGTACGTTCGTCGAATTGCGTCATAGTTATTGGCCTTAAGGGCAGATGTGACTAGTTTATCGCGATTTCTCGTTGTGAGCGACTTCATCGTTAAGTGTCGCAAACTTTTTTTCCATTTCACTATGATAGTAGGCCATCCAGCTTTTCGCTGAACGACTTTCGTCGAGCTGCTGCGGCGGCTGCACGTCAATAATCATTTCACCGTTATTCCAGCGGTTCCACTGGATTTTTCCATGCAGATTGCTTGCAGTAATCATTAGTACGGGCGTATTAGTGGCTAAGGCAAGGCGAAAGGCGCCCACTTTAAAGGGTAAAATGCCACGGCCATTGGAGCGTGTCCCCTCAGGGAAAAACCACACTGACAGGTGTCTTTCGGTAATTTTCTTAGCGGTTAACTGCAAGGTATCGAGTGCTCTGGCGGTATTTTTGCGATCGATCATTATATTGCCGCTCAACCAGTAGATCTGGCCAAATACGGGGATCCACTTGAGACTTTTTTTGCCAATTGTGACCACTCCGGGAAAAGCCGCCTTACAAATAGTGATGATATCGTAGCTATTTTGATGATTAGCGATCACAACATATGATTTTTGGGTGTCCAACTCAGCGGGCTTTCTAATGGTAATTTTAAGCCCCAGCAATTTTGCTAGCTGGCCGTACAGTTGACCTGCAATATACACATTGTCGCGATGGAAGGGTCTGATAATACAGGCAATAAGTACCATGAGGTTGATGACTAAAAAGGCTATCAACACCAATGGAATTCGGATCAGAGCTAACACATATTTTCCAGTTTAGTGATTGAGACGGCGATTATAGCGATTTCTCTACAGAGTGCATCTCCGATCAGTCTCAGTGACTGTTTTTGCAAGACACAGTAAAGATCTACACCTCCTGACATCTCGTGCTATGCTTAATCTATTATAACCTTAGTTTTTTATGCCTGTTCATTTGGTCATTTTGTCATGGCGTTGCTTTGTACCAGCGCTTGACTAATGTGCAGATCAATAGCATTGGTAATTAGAGCCGTCTAAACGATGCAAACATTTATTCCAGAAGATTTAGAGCCAGAAATACTCAACGATTTAATCGAAGAAATTAACGAGTTGTACGAGGCCAGCGAACAAACGTTAATTGAACTTGAGCTTAAACCGGAAGACAATGAATTGCAGCGCGCGCTGTTTCGTTCAGTGCACACTATTAAGGGTGATTTAGGTCTGGTGAATTTCACCCCCATTATTCCTTTGCTTCAACACGTAGAAGATCTGCTCGATTATTTACGTAAAGGACAGGTAAGCTACACCAGTATTATGAGCGATCTGGTACTGCTTACCATGGACAGGGTCAAGCAATTCGTAGAAAGCGTGATTGCTCGCGGTCAGGCCGAATATGACGATGTGCTGTACCAACAGTTAATTCTGGCCATTACTCGTATTACCCCGGGCAATCAGGCCGAGCATGACCGGTTGCTGGGCGAAGCGGTATTGCTGTTAAATCCGGATCTTGACCAAACCCTGACGCAACACGAACGCGGCACCGCAGATGCTGACTCTGCCGAGACTGTTAGCCGTCCGAAACTGTCGAAAACCGGCGTACCTAAAGATCTCAGTGCTGAAAAACGCGATGACATATTGTTTTTCCGCGAGCTTATGCAAACCATAGAACAACGTTCAGAGGAGTGGGCGGGCAAAGGCGATCGTATTGCTAAATTAGCGCTTTATGTCAATGATATTGCGGGTAATCCGATAGAAGAAGATCAGCTTGCCGTGGCCTGCTACGTGCATGATTTTGGCATGGCATTTATGCCATCAAAGTTAATTCGCAAAGATAAATCCTATACCGATAATGAGTTTAATTTAATGCGCTCGCACGTGTACAAAAGTGCGCGTTTACTTGAGCATCTCGACCAATGGGATATGGCGCGTAAAATTGTTATGCAGCATCACGAACGTGCCGATGGTTCGGGCTATCCTTTAGGGCTAAAAGATGACGACATCTGTGATGGCGCGTGTTTATTGGGCATCTTGGATACCTTCGATGCTATTACCCACTCGCCGTCGCGCCAGCAGCAACCAATCTACTCAAAAAAACAGGCCGTGGTTGCCCTGAATCGCCATAATGTGGGTAAATTTAACAGTAGCTGGCTGAATTACTTTAACCAGGCAATGGCCAGAGTGCTTAAACGTTAAAATGAGCACAAGTAAGGCTCAGGCGACGACTCATTGAGACGCCGCCAAATCGCTTAGCTATCGATACCAAGCTCTTTGAGTTTGCGGGTCAGGGTGTTTCGACCCCAGCCAAGACGTTTAGCCGCTTCCTGTTTGTGCCCATGAGTGTGATGCAGGGCACGTTCCAACATAATCTTCTCAAATGTCATTAAGGCATCATCAAGAATATTGTTCTGGCCATCCTTGAGCTGCTTATCAACCCACGAAGACAGCAAGTCTGTCCAGTCACCACTTTGCGCGGTGATTTTTTCAGCGGTATTGTCGGTATGAATCTCCGGTGGTAAATCAGATGGCAATACCTCCTGTCCGGATGCCATTACCGTTAACCAGCGACAAACGTTTTCCAGTTGGCGCACATTACCCGGCCAGGGCAGCTGTGCCATGACCTTTTCGGCTTCTTTGCTGAGCATTTTGGTTTCGACATCCAGCTCCTTGGCGGCGCGCCGTAAAAAGTGATGCGCCAACAAAGGAATATCTTCACGCCGTTCAGAAAGCGACGGAATATGGATCCGAATAACGTTCAGGCGGTGAAACAAGTCTTCGCGGAACTTTCCTTGTGCAACCCGTTGCTCCAGGTTTTGGTGGGTCGCGGCGATAATTCTCACATCTACAGTCACCGATTGATGGCCGCCAACACGATAGAACTGACCATCGGCCAGTACCCGCAGTAAGCGGGTTTGCACATCAAGGGGCATATCACCGATTTCATCTAAGAACAGCGTGCCGCCGTTAGCCTGTTCAAAGCGCCCCTGCCGGGCGGTTTGTGCGCCGGTGAATGCGCCTTTCTCATGACCAAATAATTCGGACTCGACCAGGTCTGCCGGAATTGCCGCCATGTTCAGTGCTATAAACGGGTTAGCCGCGCGCGGACTATGCCGGTGCAGGGCTTGTGCGACAAGCTCTTTGCCGGTCCCTGACTGGCCGTTAATCAGGACACTGATCGATGAGCGGGATAACCGCCCAATGGCGCGAAATACTTCTTGCATGGCGGGCGCTTCACCGATAATTTCGGTGGCCGATTCAGCCTGTGGTACCTGTATAGTGCGCGACTGCTCGCGGGCATGCACCAGCGCGCGCTCCACCAGCGTGACAGCCTCATCGATATCGAAGGGCTTGGGTAAGTACTCAAAGGCACCGCTTTGGTAAGCGTTGACCGCGCTGTCCAGATCCGAGTGAGCGGTCATAATGATCACCGGGATCATTGGCGCTATCTGATGTACTTCGTTAAGCAATGTCATGCCGTCCATTTGCGGCATGCGAATGTCAGAAACCACAACTTCCGGATAATGGCCGGATTCGAGCTGCAACAGCAGATCCTGCGGGTTTTCAAAACTGCAGCATTCAATGTTGGCGACCTGCAACGCTTTTTGCAGTACCCATCTGATAGAACTGTCGTCGTCAACAATCCATACGGACTCAGTAGTCATTATTTAGACTCCTTGTGGTTGATAGGTATGGATAGGATAAATTCTGTGTGTCCCGGGCGACTATCAACTTCGATTTTTCCTTCATGATGATTTACTAATGTTTGCGCTATGGATAACCCCAACCCCGAGCCAGAATCTTTACTGGTCACCAAAGGATAGAAGAGTGTGTCTCTAATTTCCGCTGGAATACCAGGGCCGTTATCGATAATTTTAATTTGGGCGGCCAAAGGATGGCGATGACCATGAATAGTAAGTTGCCGCTCTATGCGAGTGACCATGCGAATCTCAGGATTCGGTGTTTTGGAGTCACGCAGTGCCTGCACGGCATTGCGAACAATATTGAGTACCGCTTGCTGGAGCATATCCGGATCGACTCTGACATCGGGTATACTCGGATCGTAGTCACGGGTAATCGCTATTGCCTGTGACGTATCGGCCTTCATGAGACTGCGGACCTTTTCCATTGGGCGATGCAGATTACACCATTCAAGGCGCGGCAAAGAGTTAGGACCGAGAAGGCGGTCTACCAGATTACGCAGCCGGTCAGACTGTTCGATAATTAACTGGGTAAATTCTTTTTGTTCTGATGAACCCAGGGCTTTTTCGAGTAGTTGCGCAGCGCCGCGTATTCCGCCTAACGGATTTTTAATTTCATGGGCGAGACCACGAATAAGCTCACGTGCCGCGTAATGCTGTGCGTGTTGTTGATTTTCTCTTGAAATGCGCTTTTGCTGATCGATGGTTTTTACCTCAAACAGTAACCGCGGGCCTTCCTCAGTGCTCAGGTTTGTTACCGTCAGATCGGCCAACACAATTCTGTTATCACGAAAATAAAGTTTAACCTCATTTTCAGTGAAGTCTTCGCCGCGGCGAAAGGCCGCGCGCAGACGCGCTTTGTTGATAGTATTGGGAACAAAAAAATCGGCGAGAGGTTGGCCGTAGAGCTGTTTGGTGCCAGTGGCAAACAAGGCCTGACCTGCATGATTGGCGTAATCAATGCGCAGTGTGCTATCAATGACAACCAGCACTGTATTCAAATTATCGAGCAAATTATTGGTTTCAAACGACGTGGCTTGCATGCCAGCATTCTCCAATCGCACCATATTGGTGCTTTAATGTTTCTGAGTGTTATTACCTGCGTTGTGATCTTGCACTCAAAGACTCTTTTGATCCCTGATAGTGCGTGGGGTGCGCCAACTTGCTCCCGGTTAACGCACTTGTCATGGATTAATGAGTCGCGAAGCCTGATGCAGATAAAACGTTCTTGGCGTGGTAGATGCAAGAGTCTTGCCCTTATTATCGGTATGCTCAATATAAAAAGTGTGAGCGCCGCGGTTAATCCCCTCTACTTGAAATACCGGTGTTGACTGTTCTTTTAGCAATGCGCCATCCATGTATAAATGATAGCGGCCGTCAGTGTCAGGGTGGGTCACTTTAACTGCAATCTGCATGTTGCCTGAATTATTACGAACAGTGGCTTCATCCGCCGGGCTCAGTACTTCCAGTTGCGGCTTTGGCGTGGCGGGCGACGTTTGCCTGGTTACCCGGGGTGTGATCTGTGGTGTAGGCATGGCAACCTGATTAAGCGGGCCAAGCTGCACAGGTTGCGCGCCCGGCAGCGGCTTATCGGTATAAGTTACCGAGCCATCCTGATTGACAACCTTATACACCTGCTGAGCATAAGCAGGGGCAAGACATAAACTGAACAACAAAAATAAGCGCTTCATAGTGATATGATTGTAGTGAAATGCTGGCAAAAAAAAAGCCCGCAGAGGCGGGCTTTAGGTATTTCACTTAATACAATGTTTTATACACTGTAGTACATGTCAAACTCAACCGGGTGAGTTGTCATGTTAAGTTTGGTCACTTCTTCCATTTTCAGCTCGATGTAGGCATCGATCATGTCGTCAGACATTACGCCGCCGGCAGTCAGGAATTCACGGTCGTTATCCAGTGCTTCCAGGGCCATATCCAGTGAACTTGCCACAGTAGGAATTGCCAGTGCTTCTTCTGCTGGTAAGTCGTACAAGTCTTTATCCGCTGCATCACCAGGGTGGATTTTGTTTTTGATCCCGTCAAGGCCGGCCATCAACATAGCGGTAAACGCCAGGTAAGGGTTAGCTGTTGGGTCAGGGAAACGAACCTCGATACGACGAGCTTTATCGCTGGTTACGTATGGAATACGGATTGATGCAGAACGGTTACGGGCTGAGTATGCCAGCATAACCGGCGCTTCAAAGCCAGGAACCAAACGCTTGTAAGAGTTAGTAGAAGCGTTGGTAAATGCATTGATTGCACGCGCGTGCTTGATGATACCGCCAATGTAGTACAGCGCTTCTTCAGACAGGCCTGCATACTTGTCACCCGCAAAGATGTTTTTGCCATCTTTACCGATAGATTGGTGGCAATGCATACCAGAGCCATTGTCGCCAACCAGAGGCTTAGGCATAAAGGTTGCTGTTTGGCCGTAGGCGTGAGCAACGTTGTGCACAACATACTTGTAAATTTGAATTTCGTCGGCCTTTTCAACCATGGTGTTGAACTGGCAAGCAATTTCGTTTTGACCGGCAGTGGCAACTTCGTGGTGATGCGCTTCAATTACCAGGCCCATCTCTTCCATTACCAGACACATTGCAGCACGAATGTCATGCGCTGAGTCTACTGGTGGAACCGGGAAGTACCCGCCTTTCACACCAGGACGGTGACCCATGTTGCCGCCTTCGTAGTCGGCATTTGAGTTCCACTTCGCTTCAGCAGCATCAATCTTGTACATTGAGCCTGACATATCAGTGTGGAATTTGATGTCGTCAAACAGGAAAAACTCTGGCTCAGGACCAAATAGAACAGTGTCACCAATACCGGTAGATTTCAGATACTCTTCTGCGCGACGAGCGATAGAGCGAGGATCACGATCGTAGCCTTCCATGGTTGAAGGTTCTACGATATCACAGCGGATGTTAACCTGTGTTTCTTCAGCAAACGGGTCAACTACTGCAGTGGAAGGATCTGGCATCAGGATCATGTCTGATTCGTTAATTCCTTTCCAGCCAGCAATTGATGAACCATCGAACATTTTTCCTTCTTCAAAGAAATCGTCATCGACACAAGAAACAGGAATTGAAACGTGCTGCTCTTTACCCTTGGTATCAGTAAAGCGAAGATCAACAAACTTTGCTTCGCTTGATTTAATTAGTTCTAATGCCTTCTCAATTGACATCGTGTCCTCCAGGTTGTTTCGAAAATTGTGGATCGGTGTTCGACCCATCAGGTTAAAATTCTAAGCGATATTCATGCCAGCTACTTGTGACGGCTGAACAGCACAGAATTCCGAGTTGTCGTTATTATAAAAACCTGACTTTGCACTGTTATGGTGATTTTGTGTATTATTATGGTGCATTATCATGATTAAGGCGCCCTGTGTTGCCTTAGGCTATTCTTCCACCGTAGTGAGTCCTAATCAACCGATTAATTTTTTATTTAAACCTAAAAAACCTGCGCAAAGTCATTCGAATTTCTGTACAATCCGCGCTCATTTCCTTTTATCTGTACGAGAAAATTGCAGGGCCTGCCTGCTTTAGCCCATTGGCTAAGGCGTTAAAGCGCTCTGCGGGTTGACTATCAATGAATGTAACTGACATTAATAAGCTAAGAAATATCGCGATCATCGCGCACGTTGACCATGGTAAAACTACCCTGGTAGATAAGCTGCTGCAGCAGTCTGGTACCCTTGAGACCAGGGGCGAAGCACAAGAGCGCGTGATGGACTCTAACGATATTGAGAAAGAACGTGGTATTACCATACTAGCCAAAAACACGGCTATTAACTGGAATGACTACCGAATCAACATCGTGGACACGCCCGGGCACGCCGACTTTGGCGGTGAGGTAGAGCGGGTCATGTCAATGGCTGATTCTGTACTGCTGCTTGTTGATGCGCAGGAAGGTCCAATGCCACAAACCCGCTTTGTAACGCAAAAAGCGTTTGCGCAAGGCCTGAAACCTATTGTTGTTATCAACAAAATCGACAAGCCTGGTGCCCGCCCTGATTGGGTAATGGATCAGGTATTTGATTTGTTCGACAACCTCGGCGCCACCGACGACCAACTGGATTTTCAGGTGGTTTATGCGTCGGCTCTGAATGGTTGGGCGTCACTGGACGCTGATCAGAGTGGTGAGGATATGACGCCATTGTTCCAGATGATCGTGGATCAGGTTTCACCACCAGATGCAGACATCGACGGTGGCTTCCAAATGCAAATTTCGCAGCTCGATTACAACTCTTACGTTGGTGTAATCGGTGTTGGCCGTATCAAGCGTGGTAGCGTTAAGCTTAACCAGCAGGTCACTATCGTTGGTGCTGATGGCAAAAAACGCAACGGTAAAGTCGGTCTGGTGTATGGCTACCTCGGTTTGCAGCGCCATGAAGTTGAAAAGGCTAATGCAGGCGACATTATCGCTATCTCTGGCCTTGGCGAGCTTAAAATCTCTGACACCATCTGTGATGTAAACAACGTTGAAGCGTTGCCGCCACTGAGTGTCGACGAGCCGACCGTAACCATGACCTTCCAGGTTAATACGTCACCTTTTGCAGGTAAAGAAGGTAAGTACGTTACCTCACGTAACATCCTCGAACGTTTACAGGACGAATTAGTGCATAACGTTGCACTGCGTGTAGAAGAAACCGCCGATCCGGACAAATTCCGCGTGTCGGGCCGTGGTGAACTGCACTTAGGTATTCTGATTGAAAACATGCGTCGTGAAGGTTACGAACTGGCGGTATCCCGTCCGGAAGTTATCTTAAAAGAAGAGAACGGCCAAACCTTTGAACCCTTTGAAACACTGACCGTTGACTGTGAAGAGCAACATCAGGGTTCAATTATGGAACAACTTGGTTTGCGTAAAGCCGAGATGACCGACATGTCGCCAGACGGTAAAGGCCGTGTGCGTATCGACTTCGTGATCCCGAGTCGTGGTTTGATTGGTTTCCAGACTGAGTTCATGACCTTGACCTCAGGCTCAGGTTTGCTGTACCACTCATTTGATCATTACGGCCCGCATAAAGGCGGTATTATCGGCAAACGTAAAAACGGTGTGCTGATTGCCAATGCGAACGGTAAAGCCCTGACTAACGCGCTGTTTAACCTGCAAGAGCGTGGTCGTTTGTTTATCGGCCATGGTGTTGAAGTGTACGAAGGTATGGTTATCGGTATTCACAGCCGCGACAACGACCTGACTGTTAATGCGCTGAAAGGTAAGCAGCTGACTAACGTTCGCGCGTCAGGTACCGATGAAGCACAAACACTGGTACCACCAATCAGAATGTCACTCGAGCAGGCGCTTGAGTTTATTGATGACGATGAACTGGTAGAAGTTACCCCACAGAGCATTCGTATTCGTAAGAAGCTACTGACTGAGAACGATCGTAAGCGGGCATCACGCGCGCCGAAGTAATTCGCTGCTTGCCAGTGAAACGTTGAATTGTTCAAGTAAAAAGGCCGGTTGTTAACACAACCGGCCTTTTTTCTATTAAAATCGTCTTAGATAGCTTATTACTGAGCAGGTTATGTCACTACTGAATATTGTGGTCATAGATGATGATGAGATCACCTTGGAGCTTATCGTTAACTTTCTGGAGTCTGACCTTCAGTGTAACGTTGTGAGCTTTTCCAACAGCGCACTGGCGCGACAATTTTTGTTGCAGCAAACGATAGGTTCACTCGACCTGGTGATCAGTGATATGGTGATGCCGGATTTCGACGGACTGGCCTTGCTAAGGGAGTGCCGCAGTAATGGCCTGATGTTCCCTTTTGTGTTTATGACCGCGTACGAATCGCGACAAACAAAGTTGCTGGCCAGGCAGCTTGGCGCAGTGGCGTATTTGGTAAAACCGGTGATACGTAAAAAGCTGATAAGTTTAATCAAGCAACAAGTGCCAACCGTTTAAGCAGCGGTAAAAACCGCGTTAATTTAAAAGGTAGTTATTTTGAGTCAATTTGATAGCACCCCCGATCGCAGTGAGTTTTGGTCTTTTAAGTGGCAAAAATACGCCGGCCGCGAAGATATCATTCCCTGCTGGGTTGCCGACACCGAGTATCAGTGTGCAGCGCCGATTCTGGAGGCGCTGCGCAAACAAACCGACTATGGCGTGCTGGGCTATTCACTGCCAGCGCAGCATGAACCGGCCAACACCGCCGTTCAACGCTGGTTGAAAGACAAGCATGACTGGACTGTTAACAGCGACTGGATTGTCTGGAACCCAGGGGTTGTGCCTGCGTTTAATGTGGCGATAAAAGCATACGCTAAAGCGGGCGATAAAGTGTTAGTGCAATCGCCTAATTATCCGCCATTGTTAGCGGCGCCTGGCCTAAACCAGTGTGAAAGGGTGGATATCCCGACAATACTCGAGGGTGAACGTTGGACCATCGACTTCGATGCACTGGAGACAGCTGCAGCCGACCCGGCATGCAGTCTGATGATATTGTGTAACCCTATGAACCCGGTTGGCTCGGTAATGAGTCAGGCCGAGATAGACAAAATCAGTGACATTTGCGTGCGCCATAATGTTGCGCTGTGCTCTGATGAAATTCACTGCGATCTGATTTTGGATGAACACGCTAAACATATTCCCGCGGGCCGGGTTGAGCAGCTTGCCGAGCGCAGTGTAACGCTTATGGCAGCCAGTAAAACCTTTAACGTTGCAGGCCTGGGAACTTCCTTTGCGATAATACCGGATGCAACCATGCGTCGTCAGTTTATTCAGGCGGCAGCAGGGATTGTGCCCTGGGCAAATGTCATGGGGCTGGTGGCAACAGCTGCTGCATTTACCCGTTGCGATGACTGGTTGGCAGAACAAATCACGTATTTGCGCAGTAATCGCGACTATCTGATAGAACGCATCAATGCCATTGACGGGCTCAGGGTTGTGCCCTCGGCGGCCACCTTCCTGGCCTGGGTCGATGCCTCTGGCCTGGGCGTCAGCGATGTACAAAAATGGTGTGAAGAAAGGGGCGTCGGACCTTCACCGGGTCGCGACTTTGGCGCGCCGGCGTTTTTCCGCATAAACTTTGGCTGTAGCCGCGCCATGCTCACCGACATTCTTGACCGGCTCAGTCAGTAACGGGCTAAAGCAATGCTGTGGACAGGCAGGCTTGCCCGCAGCATTGTAATACCGCGCTGTTACGCCTCTTGTGCGGCTATTGTGCGCCGCACTGCGCGACGCGTTGGCGCAAGGCTTAACTGAATTTTTGCCAGCTAAGCCAGGCAATCAGAACAACCACTGCAATGCCAACAATGTTTGTAGGCCAATTGTTTTTAAGCCGACCAAGCTGGCGGTGCGTGTTCATCATATATAATAGCAGCAGCGCTATCACCGGCAAAAGCAAGCCATTTGCAGCCTGAGCAAATAAGATTGCCATGAGTGGCTTAATACCGCTAAGCGTCACCAGTACACCAATAACAATAATGCTCAACCATATCGCTTTAAACCAGCCACTGGTTAAATCCGCCGGTTTATTCAAAGCGCCACATACCGCATAAGCCGCGGCCAGTGGTGCGGTAATCGTGCTGGTTAAACCGGCAGCAAAAATACCCACCGCAAAAAACAGTTCAGCGTAACTGCCCAATAACGGGGCCAGCTGTTTGGCCAGGTTACCGGCATGCAGTGCTTCTGACTGGCCATAAAACGCCTGCATGGCGGTTGCCATAATAAACAACGTAATTAAGCCGCCAACGCCGACTGCCAGCGTCGACTGGCGTCTGTAGGCTGTTGCAGGTTGCGGCGTCTGACTTTCACTGCGTGCTATTAAGCTGGCGTGCAAAAACAGGTTATAGGGCACGATGGTTGTGCCAATGAGGGCTAAAATTGTGGTAAGACTGTCAGGCGATGCTACCGGATGCATGATCTGGCTGGCCATGGCCGCCCAGTCTGGATTACTCACCGCCAGCGTCACCACAAATACCAGTGCCATAACACCTACCAGGGAAACCAGTACCGACTCAATGAGATGATAGCGTCCGTGCCACAGTAACGCGATGGCAAGCAGACCCAGTACAACGCTCCAGCTGCCGGTACCCATAGCATATAAGCTATTTAAACCTATTGCGGCGCCGGTGAGGTTACCGGCTTCGTACGCCGCATTGCCGATGCCAATTGCACTGATAACCAGCAATGCCAATAGCCCGCGAGCCAGCGGATGACGAATACTCGAAGCAATGGCTTCACTCATACCGACTTTCGTTGCAAAGCCAAGTCGCACAGCCATGTCTTGCAAAACAATCGTCGCGATGACCGAAAACAGGAGTGCCCAGACCAGGTGGAAACCATAACTGGCGCCAGCCATACTGGCGGTTGATACTGTACCTGGGCCAATAAAGGCGGCGGCGATGATGAATCCGGATTTACTGCGGGCTTGGGCCATTGTGTACTCTGATCGTCGTGCAATGCTCAGCCTGATAACGTGCGCTGCTAATTGCTTTGAGTCTGTTATTATCGACAGGTACACTGAGTGTATTACGGCTGGGTGTTGTTTAACAACCCAAATCACCTACAGGAGCGAGCAATGTCAGGTAATGGTTATGACGATAACGAGCTGTCAATGGCCGGGGTATTATCAGCCCGGCCTTACCTTGAAGGGGTTATCTTTGCTGTTGCGGCCTGTCCTGAAATTCCCATGCCGGAAAAGTGGATGCCATGGGTGTTGCGTGCCGATTTAAACGTAGCGGTAAGCAAAGAACAAGCTGACCAGTTGGCAGACTTTTTAATGGGCCGGTTGCGCGCTGCACTCGATGCTATGCGTAAAGGTGAAAGCTTGTTACCTGCGGACTATGTAGAGCCGTCAGCGCCAGAGAAAGAGCCATCAGCAAGGCAGCAGGAGAACCTGAAAAATTGGCTTAAAGGCGTATTAACCGGACATCAGCAGCTTGAATCACAATGGCAGCAGGCGTGGAAATCCAATGAGGATGAGGCGCTTGATATGACCGACTTAGCCACTCGTTTAACGCGTTGCCTTAAACTATTCAGCACCTTAGCCAATCCTTCACTCACACTCAGTCAGGCGCCTGCAGATAAACGCCAGGCATTGGCGCAGGGCCTGCCTAAATTAGCTGCCAGTTTACCGGCGATGCTCAAAGAGTATGTTGCCATTAGCGGCGAGTTGGTGCAGGCATTACCTAATCAGTTTGAAGTGGTAGCCAAAGATGCCGCCAATGATCCTGAAGCTGGGGCAAACTAGCGGGAATTCAGCTTAGCGCTCTCTTTGCCGGTCCTGCAGTTGGTTGCGAACCTTGCCCACATAGCAGTCAAGTTCTTGCTTGGATTGATCGTAGGCGGTTTGCAATTCCTGCGAACCGGGCTGCTCCATCAACGCCTGAAAGGCAATGTCAGTTTTGTGCAATAATTCTTTTAACAGCTGATTATTGATGTCCATTTAAATTCCTTTTGTCGTGGCTCATAGTCCTTCAGAGCAAGTTCAGTTTAACGTCAAATGTGCAGCTGTACAGGAAAACTCAGTCGTTTTTTGCGTCGGTCGTCGTTTAAACGTTACCGACAAACTTAAGATCAGTCACTATACAAATTTTACCACTGCCAGCGCGATGACAAGCAGCAAAACGAGCACCGGGGCTTCGTTTAAAATACGGAAGTACCGGGCTGAATGGTTTATCCGATCGTTGGCAAATTGCTTCACCAGATACCATAAATAAAAATGGTAGCCATAAATGCCCGCCACTAACACTATTTTGACGTGTAACCAGGTCGATGCGGCAAACCATGCATAGCCGTAAGTGTAGATGAGCATTACGCCAAATACCAAGGTGAAGAGAGCGAAAGGTGTGACAAACAGCCACAGACGACGCTCCATCACCTTAAATTGAGCGCGCACAGCCTGACTGTCTGTTTCAGCGTGGTAAACAAAGAGTCGGGGTAAATAAAATATACCCGCGAACCAGGCCACCATAAAAAACAGATGGAAGGTTTTTAACCAGAGTATTGTCATGACATAGTTCGCTCTTTTTATTAAAACTGTGCGCGTTGCAGATAGCTTTGCAGTCTGTTCCAGGTGATTACACCGCATATCTCGTCGGGCTGATTGTCTTCATATATAAACACTGCACCAGAGCGGGTGCTTTTCAGTAGCTCGTAAACTTCTGCCAGGGTGGCCTGGGCAGATACACCGCTCATGGTTTGATAACTGATAGGATCGGCATGCCGGTCCAGGCTGACATCATAGTGGACCCAGGAATACTTGATGTCTAACTCAAACTTATTTTGCTGAATGACCGTCAGTGTTGGGGCATCGGCGAGCACTTTCTGCAATGCCGACTCCGGCGCATCATAGAACAATTTATAATCGGTATCCATGGCAGCCAATACACCGGTTTTTTCTAATGACTCACGAATAGACGTAATGGCATAGGGGAGCTTTTGAAAATCTAACTGCTGAATAAAGATAGAACGGTTACCTAAAAATTGTGTGGCCGTGACGTAGGCCGGCACAATCACCAGAATTGCCGGTAATATAATTTCCGGCCGGTAGGACAGTTCCATGACCGCCGACAGCGCGGCCAGTGGCGCATGTAATACGGCAGTGAGCATGCCTGCAATGCCAAGTAATGCAAAGCTGCTGGTAAAGTCATCAACCGGCAACCAATAGGATACGGGGAACAATAATACCGCCCCTGCCAGCATGCCAATCACCATCACCGGGCCAATGATGCCCCCTGGTATGCCCAATCCTATGGCACAAACGGCGAGTAAGAATTTCATCAGCAAAATAATCACTAACATAAGTACGCTGGGGTGCGATGAGAAAAGCGCGTTAATATCTTCAAAGCTGGCGCCTAATGCGTCGGGCATTAATGCGCCGCCCATCGCAGTCAGTAACCCGGCAAGCAATAACCGGTTAATCATGGATACCCGGCGAAAGGCAGTCATTATCGACATTAACAAGTGGTTAAATAGCGTGGCCAGCACCCCCAGCAGGCAGCCAAAGATGATCAGGTAGAGATACAGCCACTGGCTAAAGGAAGAAAACGAAAAGTACGCCAGCTCGTTGCCTTCACCAAATACAATCCGGGTAATCACCGAGCCGCAGGCCGCAGCCAGCATAACCGGCACAAATACGTGGATTTTATATTCCCGCAGCACCACTTCCATTACGAATATTACGGCTGCAAACGGGGTATTAAACGATGCAGAGATACCCGCTGCGATACCACATCCTGCTAAGGTTCTTATACTGTTCTGCGGCAGTTTCAGGAGTTGACCAAATAAGCTGCTGCCAGCTGCACCAAGATGGACAGACGGGCCTTCACGGCCGACAACGAAGCCGCCGGCGAGTGCAAACATACCGCCAAAAAACTGGTTGAATGTGGTTCGCCAGGGAATATGGCCGTAGTGTTGTTTTACCCGGTGGATAACAAACGGAATGCCCAGCCGGTAGTGTTTAAAACCGGTGATAAACGCAAACAATAAAATCAGTATAACCGCGGCCACAGGCATAATGAGCCAGATAAGAGTCTGACTGAGTCCAAAGGACGCCAGCATGGCAACCCCACTGTTTTGCAGCCAGTCGATACCCAATCTGAACAATACAATTAACAGCGCTGAGGTGACTCCGGCAAAAATGCCCAGCAGACATACCTGAATAGAGGTTCTTGGGTGGGCCAGTTCATGTCGCAGCGCGCGCAGGTGCATAGGAGAAAACAGCTCTGAAAAATTAGTTTAAATATTAACACAAGGTATTGGTTTGCAAAGCGTTGAGCAAGCTTTTCGCGGCAACTTTAGGAGGAATGATTGAATATTTGTGTTAAAACGGGCAAAGTGCGGTTTTTGGTCTCTTTGAAACGGTTATGCACTTATCTGAAATTCCTCAGCGTCTCGGCCAAACCCGAACCATCGTGTTGCTAGGGGCCAGTTTGCTGGGGATGTTGGTATTTGGTTTCATCCTGGCCAATGTTGAGCGCCAGCGTTTGCTCGACAAAACGGCCCATTTGAGTCATTCAGTGGCCAATTTACGTGCTGAAAATGAGCAGCTACAAACCGAGTCGAATCAACTTAAGGTCAAACTTGAGTTGGCACAATTGCGCAGCGAGCAGTTAAAGCAAGACGTAGTCAGGTTACAGGAAGACATTTTTAATCTTCAGACCGATAAAGCCTTTTACCAGCATGTGGTCGCGCCAGAGACTACCCAGGACGGCTTTTTTATTGACGGGCTTGAGTTATTTGCGACTGCAACCGAAGGTTACTACCGGATCACCATGGTATTGCTGCAGCAGCGCTCTGTGAGTGCAGTAGTTAAAGGAGAGCTGGCGATATCCGTAACCGGCAATGACAATGGCCAGCATAAAGTATTGTCTTCAGCCACCGACGGGATTTTACCTGAAGGCGATATGGCCTATGCCTTTAAATACTTTCAGCCGGTCACCTTGTACCTGCAGCTACCGCAGGGCTTCAGCCCCCAATCTATTACGTTATCAACGTCAGTGTTTCAATATAAACGTTTGCGCGGTGAGTATGAGCGCATCTATAGCTGGCAGGATATCCTTGTATCTTCATCATCATCATGATGTAAACCGGATTACATCCAGGCCGGTTTGTTAACCTCCACTTCGTGCAATATTTTTTGAACCAGCGGGGCAGCAACCTGTTCTGGCACAAAGGGGACCTTTACCTTACCGCTGGCTAATACAAATTCCAGCGTCACCAGTTTACGCTGGCGCATCAGTATGTTTTGTTTAATGATTATCTGTTGCGTCTTCGCCAGAGGGAAGCACCAATAGTCGATACCAATCGTTCCTTTGCGCACGTACACATACTGTTCATCGCTGCTGATACCCCAGCGCTTATAGTGCAGCACAGTGAGTGTGGCGCTAACGGCCATCAATAATACTGCCGGTAATACACCAATGTGCTGCAGATTAAAAATAAGCGAAGCGCTAACCGCCGCATTCAGCGGCAACAGCCAAAAAATGCACTGTCGCCACAGGTAACGGACATCAATAGGGTGAAAGTCTGCGTGTCTGACCTGCTGGGAAGCAAACACATCGCGGGTCAGTATGTCGGCCTCATCTACGGTTACCGACGGGATCAAGAGTTTATTGGTCGCTTTGAGTTCGTTTTGTACTTGCTGACCGGTAACATTTTGTTCAAAAAACAGGTTTACCCGTCCCAGGATCCGGTCCAGCCAATCCTGCTGTTGCCGGGCAATCTGCACTCGCGACTGCTTCATGCTTACTTCCTGGCGATTTAGCAGGCCACTACGGCGCACGTATTTATTGTCGTGCTTGCTCAGGGTATAGCCATAAAACATTAAAATGCTGCCAGCAATGGAAAACAACGCCATAAGGATGATCAGCAGCACAGCAATTAATAAGGTCATGACACCCACATACCACAGGGCTACCGCTTGCTCGCCGAGTAACGCTTCCACCTGGGGACGAAGGCGATTCATCTGACTGAAAATGAAGCTCGAAATTTGATCGTAAAACGGTGCAAGGGTGCCCAGCAATATCCACATGCGGTTATTGGTGATACCGTGCAACACCAGATCGCCGATGGTACGGCGGTTAAGCACCTCTCCTTCCTGGTTAGCATCAACTGGTGTAGCTGCTTGCGGCAATTCTTGCTGGCGGTTCGCCCGGGCCTGCATAATCGTCGTCTTGATATGGCGGGCGTACTCATCGGAGACACCAACAAACTGTGCCTCTTGCTTTGATGAACCAGCCGTGTCCAGGGTAACGATAAGCAGATCTTTCGGGCGAAAGTAAATCGGCTGGTCGAACTTTATATTCTGAATGCGTTCAAAGGGCAGATCGGTAAAGGTACGGTCGAAAACCCCCGAGCGGATAGAGATGCCCTGTGCCGTAATGCAAAACTGAAAAAACAAAAAGCGCAATACCGCGACAACAAGCAGTCCACACCCCAGCCCCAGCACAACCAGGGGCAGCCACTGAGAGTCCAGTAATTTATGTCCGCCGACCAGGTAAGCGGGTACAATGTAAATGGCGAAACTGACCGTGTGCTTTAGTTGAAACCATAAAAAGTGGATGACCGACCAGGGGGACACGCGACGCCAATCGCTGTTTTCTGCCTGAGAGACTTCTGAAGAGGTATGCATTTTAATCTCTGGTCAGGTCAGAATGGTCTAACACAAATTGTCTCAAGCGTTCAGCAACGTCTTTTGGCAGGCCCGGAATTGCCAGCGTGTGGTCGCTGCCGCCAGCGGAATACACCTTTAATGTTGCCAGACCAAAATAACGCTCAAAAGGCCCGCGCTGAATGTCGATATGTTGAATACGCAGCACCGGTTGGCAAATCACCTTTTTAAAAAATAAGCCTTTATAAAGAATAATATCCTGCTCGCGGATGGTATAAAAAATCAGCCGGTCAGCAAAAAAGTGGTAGCCAAAGCTCAGGCTACCAAGGATGAAGACGCCAAACGCGGCAACACTAACGCCAAACTCACCCTCAACAGGTAAGTCATACCAGGGCTGAAGGCGCACGCCAACGAGAATCACGGTGATAAGGAGTGTGAAAAACACGCAGAGACCGAGATTAAGTATGCGGTAACGGGGCGAGATGGGCTCGGCAGGCAGGCTCGCCAGACTCGGTAATTCGCTGCTCTGTAGTGGTAAATTAGTAACCATGTGATTGTCCCTGTCTGGCGTGTTTAACAGTGAATGTCTGCCTACTATAGCACCGTGGTACAGCGAGAAGTCCAGGTTTAAATTGTTACTTGTGTTGTCGTGATTGGGTGGACGTGATTTGACATATTAAAACCGTCAACGCATTCATTACAACGCCCGACAATATGCGTAACCGGGCAAGCATTTATAAGCGCAAGACGCTCTCCTTCCATTTGCGATAACGAGTGAGGAGAGCGTAACTATATCGGTAATTATCAGTGATCTAGTACTGATACTGGTAACCAATATTCCATTGCTTGGCATTTTGTGAGCTATCCACGGCCGCGATACTGCTACTCATATCATAATCGGCGTAGCCAATATTGACAGAGGAATTATCGTTGAAGAAGTGCGTGGCGCCGACAGAATACCCGTCAGCGTCACCGCTTAGGATGACACCAACATTGAAACTGGTTCTTTTGGTAAAGTAGAATTCGGCAGCAGCACTGATGGCATCATCATTATAATCTATGTCGTCGCCGTAAATAGTGGCGGTGGCACTAACGCTGATGTATTGCTCGGTACCCACCTGAGTGAAGTATTTGGTATTTAAGGTGCTGACGGCAGTATCTTCGTCGGTATTGAATGCAAAACCAAGGTAGTCGTTGTCTTTTAACGGTACAACATACTCTGCCGTAAAGGTGAACAGGGAGTTGTCGCCGTCAAAAAGGTCACTGGTACTGTCGAAAGACGTATTATATACCGACAGCTTAAAGTCCTGGGTGATAAAGTAACCCAGCCCAACGGTGACCTGGTCGTTATTATCATTAAAAGATGCACTGCCACTCACTACCCAGTCACTGAACAGGTATTCACCTCGTACCGCTTGTGAATCCGCATCATCGCTGGAGAGTACTGAGCCACTAACAAAACTCTGTTGGTTGATATACTGAAATTCTTTGTTAGGCCCCATGGTGGGACGCGGCGTAAAGTAATACGCTGCGTTAAGGCTCCAGGTATCGGTATTATTTTTTAATAATGTATCCTGCTGCTCAAATTCGCTATTCGTTGCAGAGTAACTGGCATTCAGAAATGTTTGATAGTTATCTGCGCCGGTTGCACTCATCGACACAATAGCACTGGCAATGGCGTAAAAAGTAATTCGCTTTTGCATAAAAGTTCCTTCTTAGGTAGAGGTGTAAAATCGCTGTGAATGTGGCCTGACATAAATGGTCGGGAGACCGTTATCACTAGGGTCTGTTGACGTTTTGTGTACAAATTTTGGTCTAAATGAAAGCATTTTAATCGCGAAACAGCCCTGCAGGCCTAGTGGTTCTAAGTCAAAGGGCTGTGACAAAGAGTAAAATGCTTTCATAACGACCCCTTCGGGCAGCGACTGTGTGCCATTTATACTGCGTTAACTGTTTTTGATTTAGACCCACTAGACCTGCAAACAGTTGTCTTGTCTAAATGGCACACAGACCGCTGCAAAAATGAACAGAAAACGTCAACAGACCCTAATATGTGCTTTGTATCACACAGGCCGATATACAAATACCCAAAGTTTGATCCAAGTGTAAGCAACTGTTTCATTCGTAACTTTTAGAAACTCTCAGGCTTATAAACGCGCTAAATAGCGTATTTAACCCTCTGCGGGTGGATTATTATCTTTGCTGCCAGCGTTTGCAGAGTGACGCAAACCGCCATGCCATACCCATACAAAGCTCGCATGCTAACGGGTACACAATAGTTGATGTATTTACTCAGGTATTAGATAATAGGGGCAATATCGGCCGAAATGTTTCGGTGTGTGTTTGAGGTGCTTATGTCTGTAGAAATGGCGTTACCAATCGACTTTTCGGATGCTGCTGCCAGTAAGGTGCGGGAGCTTGTGGAAGAAGAAGAAAACTCGAATTTGAAACTGCGGGTATATGTAACAGGCGGTGGCTGTTCGGGATTTCAGTACGGATTTACGTTCGATGAGAAGGTTAATGAAGGCGATATGGCCATTGAGAAAAACGATGTCACGCTGGTAGTTGATCCCATGAGCCTGCAGTATCTGGTAGGCGGCACGGTAGACTATGTTGATGGTCTTGAGGGATCGCGCTTTTTGGTGAATAACCCTAATGCCACGACCACCTGTGGTTGTGGAGCGAGCTTCAGCGTTTAATGTAACAGGTGAATACGATGAAACTTTACGGTTCGACAACCTCTCCCTTTGTACGTCGTATTCGGCTGTGTCTTACCGGTAAAGCATATGAGTTCGTTAATATGGATATCTTTTCCGGATCGGGACGCGAACTGCTAAGAGCAAAAAATCCCGCATTAAAAGTGCCAATGCTTGAAGATGACGGGCAGATGATATTTGACTCGCGGGTGATTCACCGCTATCTGCAAGATAAATTTAATCAGGCCCCGCTGAGCTGGGATGAGGAAAACCTGCTCACCCTGATTGATGCGGCCAACGACGCATTTGTGCAGCGAATGATGCTGATGCGTTCGGGTATAGCGCACGACGCAGACAAGCTTATCTTTACTTTACAGGATGAGCGCTTCAGTACGACGCTGTCGACATTAGAAAACAGCGTGCAACACGGCGGTTTTGAGCAGTGGAACTACCCGTCGATGTGTTTGTACTGCCTGCTCGACTGGGTGATATTCCGTGAGCTCTACAGCTTTGAGGAATACCCAAATCTACATGCTTTCTGGCATGCACATCAAAATACGACCAACGTTGCTGAGACAGATCCCCGACAATAACAACCAGCGTTATCTGCAGTTATGTTATGCGTCATTACTTGCCGGGGCAACACTGGCTGATAGGGCTACCGGTAATGTTAGTAGCCTTTATCAAAGTCAAAAACATAGTTGAGCGGCGTGTCATTGAGCCATCGCTGTAAGTTGTCATGAAAAACCATCGCCACGTCTGACTCCTTTGAAATAGCCGCGGTATGCTGCGTCACGTAAGTATTAGGCAGTGTCCAGTAGGGGTGAGTGTCCGGCAATGGCTCCTCAATGAATACATCAAGAACCGCAGCGCGGATGTGCGCCTGAGTTAACGCCGCAATCAGTGCGTCGTCGTCAATAACAACCCCGCGTCCGGCGTTAATCAGCACACTGTGCTCAGGCATGGCAGCTAAAAAGGGCGCATCGATAAACTTGTGTGTGGCGGGTGTATCGGGTAATAAACTCACTACATAATCGCAGCGGCGCGCAAAGTCGAGTTTTTGGTGGGGGGTAAATACCGCGTCATATTCATTGCTAGCGTTACCGCTGCGATTAAGCCCGATAACCTGCATACCAAATACCTTTGCAGCGCTGGCAACTGACGAGGCAATGTGGCCAGCACCGGCTATGCCCAGTGTTTGTCCGGCCAGGGCGTTGTATTCGGGCGCTTGCCATTTGTTTTCGCCAGCGTCTTGCGCTTGCTTAAAGCCCGCTATATTGCGCGCAAAATAAAGCAGGTAGGCAAACACATATTCGCGCATTTGTTGGCCGAAGATACCTTTCACACCAGTGAGTTGATAGTCGCGCTTTGGCGCTCTTAACAGCGGGGCGTTGCCCGCCCAGGTCGACTGCGCCCATGCTACGTTATGACAGTCATTTATGACCTGTACCAGCAGATCCGGGTCTCCGAGCATGAGTTGGACCTGAGGAGTCTGGATATCTGCGGGTTGGTCGCTGCACCAACGTATCGACACACAATCGGGAAGCAGCGGTGTCAGCAGTCGTGCGTAGGTTTTACAATCGCGACTTAAAATAGCCAGTCGCCAGGGGCTGGTTGCGGGCTTCACCATAACAAACGCTTAGCATCTTTCATTAAACAATCTGTGCTTCAGAGCATATCATGATTATGGCGGCATGGCGCTGAGGCGAATTAATACAATGGGGCTGCTGTCAGCGCAAACACGCATTCACGTGTTTGCGCGCCGTGGGGTTAGCTTATGGCTGCAACGTCGTTTTTACCACTTTCTGCCTGGTAATCGGGATGGTCGCTGTAGCCCTCACGACCACCGCCATACCATTGACTCGGATCGTCAAAAGGCGCCAGCGGGTAATTGTGTTTAAAGCGGACAGGTAAATCAGGATTTGTGATCCAGGGGCGGCCAAAGGCTATCATGTCGGCATCACCGTCGGCGATCCGCTGTTCAGCCGTGTCTTTGTCATAGCCGCAATTACCGATCAACATACCATCGAATACATGTCTGAAATCTTTCAATGTCATGGGCTCACCACGTTCGTGAAAGCCAAATGCCAGGCCGTCCATGACATGTAAGTAACCTAACTTCAGTTCATTCAGTCGGGTGGCAACAAACATGTAGGTTTCACGGTAGTCATCGGCACCCATGTCATTGAAAACGCCGTTGGGCGATAATCGTACGCCAACGTTTTGTGCCGGCCAAACCGTAAGCACAGCTTGCAGTACCTCAGCAAAAAAACGATAGCGGTTTTCCAGGCTGCCACCGTAGTCATCGTCGCGCTGGTTGCTGCGGCTATCTAAGAACTGGTTAATGAGATACCCATTGGCGGCGTGCACCTCGATGCCGTCGAAGCCTGCTTCTTTAGCATTTACTGCTGCCTGACGATAATCCTCAACCGTCCGCTTGATATCCTCTGCGGTCATGGCCTTTGGCACTTCAAAGGCTTTTTTACCTGTACTCGTATGGATTTCACTGCCGTCACTGATGGCCACGGCGGAGGCCGACAACGGTAATTCGCCGTTATGAAAGTCACTATGGGAAGCACGGCCTGTATGCCACATTTGCAGGATCATTTTACTGCCGGCTTTGTGCACTCTGTCGGTGATACTACGCCAACCGGCGACCATTTCGTCAGTATAAATACCCGGGGCATCGACCCAGCCATTGCCTTCGGGCGAAATACTTGTGGCTTCACTGATCAGTAAACCCCCCGATGCGCGCTGGGTGTAGTAATCGCCCATAATCGTATTTGGCACGCGGTCTGGACCAGCGCGTCCACGAGTGAGAGGGGCGAGCACCATTCTGTTGTTAAGCTCAGTACCAGCCCAGTTAATAGTAGAAAAAAGATTCGATTCGGACACAGATACTCCTTGGGTTGCCTTGGTTACGGCGTCGTTGTTAATTATCCGGCGTAAGATACGCATAAAAGCCGCATTTAGATTGTTGGCGTGTTGCCATTGAATACAGGAGAAATGGGGGTGGCTACGTCGAATTCAATAAGAGTGTAAAAAGAGTGGTGACCACAGTGGCAACAATCAACGAGAGTTACAGGCTGCGAATATCTGGTATTGCGCTCAACCAGCCGGAATAAAACTACCTAAAACCACCGCCCGTTCGGCGCCGGTTACTGATGGCACATTGCCCGGAACCTGATGTAAATAAGCCCAGGCAAGCCAGGCAAAAGCGACGCCCTCTACCCATTGCGGGGGAAGCTTAAGCGCCGTTGTCGGAGCAACCGAAACAGAGGGTAACTGCCTGTCTAACCGGGTCATCAGACATTGATTAAAAGCACCACCTCCACAGACATAACACTCGTGTATAGCAGGTAAGGCATTAATGGCGTCGGCAATGGTGGTGGCGGTCAGGGCTAATATTGTGGCTTGCACATCAACTGGTTCGATAGGCGGGAATGCCGCCAGATGCTGCTGCAGCCATTTAAGATTAAAGTATTCTCGACCGGTGCTTTTGGGCCCCGTCTGGCTAAAATAGGGATCAGCCAGCAAAGTATTGAGCAACGGTTCATTTACCACACCCTGGCTCGCCCAGGTGCCCGATTCATCAAAGGGCTGGTTGCAATGCAACTGGCACCAGGCATCCATTAATACATTGCCAGGCCCGGTATCAAAGCCACTAATCAAGCCGCGATCGGTGCCCTGCAGTACGGTAATATTGGCGAATCCGCCAATATTAACAATCACCCGGTGGCGCCCTTCGGCGGCAAACTGTGCAGCATGAAACGCCGGTACCAGTGGCGCCCCCTGCCCACCAAAGGCGATATCTTTACGGCGAAAATCGGCTACCACATCAATGCCGGTGAGTGCCGCTATGGTGTGCGGGTCGCCGATTTGCAGTGTAAAGCCGGTGCTCCCCGTGGCAGACGGCGCTCCGTTAGGGTAGTGGCGAATAGTTTGGCCATGGGAGCCGATAGCCATAATGTCGGCGGGTGAAAGATGCTGTTCAAGCAATAATTTATTCACCGCATCGGCAAATGTTGTTGCCACCAGGCGGTCAGCCTGTCCCATCAGATTAATTTCATTTGGGGTTGTGTCACACAGCTGATGAAGCAAGGAGAGTAGTTCAGGCGGGTATGCAACGTGGGTTGCGGCAATTGGCGCGGTTGCCTGAGTGGTTATATCGGCGAGGATGGCATCCACGCCATCCATACTGGTGCCCGACATCACGCCAATAAAATAGGCCATGGCTTATTGCATGGCCAGCATAATGCGCCGCGAAGTGTTTAACTGTGCCATACGATGCTCTGCAATTTGCATAAAGGCTTCGCGCTGGCTTTCGTCGATAGGCAAGGCTTTGGGTAAGTCCACTGTGCGTGGGTTACGGTGCACGCCATCAACCAGGAACTCATAATGCACATGCGGACCCGACGCTAAACCAGTGCTGCCCAGGTAGCCTATGGTTTGTCCCTGCTTAACAATGTCGCCTTTTTTAACGGCGCGCTTGGTAAAGTGTAAATACTTAGTGGTGTACTTTTCACCGTGCTGAATAAATACATGGTGGCCGTTGTATTTGTCGTACGCAGACTTAATGACTTTACCATTACCCGCTGCCATCACCGGCGTGCCACGGGCGGCGACGTAATCGGTGCCGCGATGCGCTTTCCAGCGTTTTTGAACCGGGTGAAAGCGTGCTTTACTGAAATTTGAGCTAACGTATTTAAAATTAATCGGCGCACGCAGGAAACTCTTGCGCATACTGCGACCTTCCGGGGTGTAATAGTTGCCGTCACTATGCTGGATAGCCTGAAACTGTTCACCCTGATTGATAAACTCGGCCGCGACGATATCACCATAACCGACAAACTCGCCGTCAATGTAGCGCTCTTCGAAGACCACATTAAAGGTATCACCGGCTCTGATTTCCATTGCAAAGTCGATATCCCAGCCAAAAATGCCGGCCAGATGCATTATCTGGTTATCGGTTAACCCTGCGGTAATGCCTGCATTCCAAAAGCTCGACGTGATTTCGCCCTGGGCAAAATTATGACGCACTTCCACAGGCTTGCTGTCGATACGGGAAATCAGCGATAAGTTGTCTTTCGCGGGCTCAATATAGAGGGTGTCGGTGGGCGAAAGCGCATAGCGAAGACCGAAAAACTGGTTGTCCACCACGTTAAGGTCGAGCTTGTCTCCCGGTAACAGTGTTACCAGGGTTTTTGCCTGTTCACCGGCGTGACTAACGGCATAGGTATCTTTTGCACTGAGGCCGGCCCGTTTGAAAATTTTTGCCAGTGTGTCGCCACTTTTAACCGTAAAGGTTTGCCACAAAGGCTCATCGTCGTAGACAAACTCCTTGGTGGTTTCCGGCACAGTCAGCGACAAGGGATATCGCTTGCCCGTTTCCAGAATAAGAGATTCAGTATGACGCGACGCTTCCACCTTTTCAGAAGGAAGGGCAATCATTAAACCAATAAATGCACTGGCGGCAATCAGACCTATACGGTGCGGCCGCGGCATTTGCTTAAATAAATCAGTGAGTAACTGAGGATGCATATTCTTCTTCATAACATGCCGAGAATAGCGTTTTCATCACGGATATGCCAGCGTAATTGAGTGAATTCAGGGTAAAAATTGTCGCTTGAGGGCAATTTTTGGCTGCCTTTGCGTGATAAAACAGATAAAGGGTTTAAATAGACCCCTAGCGGGCGTAAAATGCCCGCCCAGAACCGAAGTTAGATGGAAACCAATGAAATGAGTGACTGGCAAGCAGCGCTGGCTGAAATTAAACGGGGGGCCGATGAAATTTTGCCCGAAGACGCCCTGATCGAAAAACTAAAATCAGGCAAACCACTGACCATTAAAGCCGGCTTTGATCCTACCGCGCCAGATTTACACCTGGGCCATACTGTCTTGATCAATAAACTGCGTGCCTTTCAGCAGCTCGGTCATAAAGTGGTATTTTTGATCGGCGACTTTACCGGCCTTATTGGCGATCCAACGGGTAAAAATGTTACCCGTAAGCCGCTGACTCAGGAGCAGGTCATGGCCAATGCCCAGACCTATCAGGATCAGGTGTTTAAAATTCTCGACGCCGATAAAACCGAGATCCGGTTTAATTCTGAGTGGATGAATAAGCTGGGTGCAGCCGGCATGATTAAACTTGCTGCCAGCCAGACTGTAGCAAGAATGCTCGAGCGTGATGATTTTAAAAAGCGCTATAACAATGGCCAGCCCATTGCGATCCATGAATTTTTGTATCCTCTGGTACAAGGGTGGGACTCCGTCGCTCTGAAAGCCGACGTAGAACTGGGCGGCACCGACCAGCGTTTTAACCTTTTAATGGGCCGTGAACTGCAAAAAGAGCAGGGTCAGGCGCAACAAGTTGTGTTGATGATGCCATTACTGGAAGGCCTTGATGGCGTGCAGAAGATGTCGAAGTCACTGAACAACTACATTGGTATCACCGATGCACCCAATGATATGTTCGGTAAAATCATGTCGATTTCTGACGAGTTGATGTGGCGTTATTTCGATTTGTTAAGCTTTAAGCCACTGGAAGAGATTGCCCGCTTAAAAGCGCAGATGGCTGAAGGCGCTAATCCGCGTGATATCAAAATTAGTTTGGCAAAAGAAATCATTGCGCGCTTTCACAGCGAAGATGACGCCGAAGCAGCACACCAGGACTTTATTCAACGGTTTCAGAAAAACGCCATTCCTGATGAAATGCCCGAAGTGACCATTACCCTGACTGACGGTGAAATTGCCATTGGTAACCTGCTCAAAACAGCCGGTTTAGTGGGGTCAACGTCTGACGCGTTGCGAATGATTAAGCAAGGCGCGGTAAAAATTAACGGCGAAAAGGTTACCGATACCCGTATGGTGTTAACCGAAAAAGGAGGCAGTGTGTATCAGGTGGGAAAACGTAAGTTTGCCCGCATTACACTCGCCTGAAAATAACACCCGGGGGCATAACTGCTGAGCACTTAAAAAGCAACCAGCATGTTTGCCTAATCACTATCAACTAATCCAAATCAGCAAGCGCGGTTTGGGTTAGCTGATGTCGTCAAACCGCAGTAGCATTTCCGCCGCCACGCATTCGCAGGATTGCACACAGGCGGGACATTCATAGCCTTCATAGAGCGCCGCATGTTGCCACTTGTTGGGATGTTCTTTAATCAGGCGGCCGCCATTTTTACTGAAATACCGAAAGGCGCTGTTGCCGGGGCTAGCCAGCCATATGTGGGCCAACCCTGCGGTACTCCCTTGTTGTCTGGTGCTGTCGACAGCACATTTAAGCAGTGTTGAGCCTATGCCATAACCTTGCATAGCCGGGTCGACCGTGTTGCATTTAAAGTAGCACACCGTCGCCGGGTCGACCTGCCAGGCTGTTGGCGTGCTCCATTTATCGATATCCCATTGGCCTTGTGCGAAGGTCAGTCTGAAACCAACCATACGGTCATTATGAAACGCGGCAATGCTGGCATTAACACCGTCTTTTAAGCCCCGCTCATAATACTCTGTGAGATTATGCTGATTCAGATAGCCATCACCCTGCACACGGTTACCCAGCGCTAATACCTCGGCAAAATGTGCCGGTGTCAGCGCCGTGTACTGAATGTCGGCGTTACTTTTTTTTGCCACCCAGATCAATTCCTTTTAAATGTACATCAAGTGCGTCCAGTGAGATTCGAATCTCCAGCACGGATTGCCACAAGCTGTAGAGCAAAAAGATCAGGCTGGCGGCAAATAACCAGTTCCCTGCGTTCTGGTAAGAAAGGTAGATAGCCAGCATCGATAACACGCACAAGAAAAAACTGAATACGCCGGTTTCCTGCATTCGCTTTATGTAATGAATACGTTTTCGCAGATTTTTTATTTGCGCCTGGGTGTTTTCATTGTTTTCGCCATTATCGAAATGGCGGATCAATGACGCAAGGGTAAGAAACCGGTTGGTGTAAGCCAGTAGCAATAAAGAAATCGCCGGGAACAACATGGCCGGCGTGGCAATATCTATAGTCATAAAGTAGTCAGTGCTGCAACAATGGCGACAATGATGCCGCGAAATCATCCTTGTGTCTACGCCAGTAGTAATGCTTAAGGCTTGATACTGGCATTGCGCTTGCAACCTTTGGTAACGTCGAAATAGTCAGGCGGTAAACCACGGCACCAATGCGCCCGCGAGCGCGTTGAGCGCGGCGCAACCGCGTGGTGTGATGATAAATCACTTTGGCTGTGCATCATCCGCGTGCTGTGGACTGGATTGACGGTACTGGTTGACTTTGTGGCAAAGCGAGTCGATTGCACCGGTTATGCGCAGCGTAAAGCGATGTAAGGCATTACCATTAGCGGTAATCAGTGGTGCCGTTATCACTTCGCGGTGGCCCGCCCAAAACTGCTCTAACGCCGGGACTTCCTGGTCGCTGGCGGCAATTAATAGTTGTGGTTGACGCAGCAATACCTGCTTAACAGACACTTCCGGGTAGTCAATCGGCGAGTCATTAAAGATATTGCTGGCACCACAGACACTGAGCACATGATTAGCCCAGGCCCCCTGGCCAATGGTCATCAGTGGTTGGCTCCACATGTAGTAAAAGACATTAACCCTGCTTTGTTCACTGTATTGCTGACGGGTTTGTTGCAGGCTGTGCAGAAAATCAGTGGTTAATCGCTGCGCCAGAGCCGATTTACCGAGCAGTTCTGCGACGTCGTTTATTTCGGTTGCGATATCTTCCAACGATTGTGGTTGTGAGACATAAACCTTTATGCCAAGGCTTTTTAAGCGGGCGATATCCTGCGGTTTATTACCGCCGCCCCAGGCCAGCACTAAATCGGGCTCCAGCGCCAGTAAAGCACTAAAGTCAACGCCCTGATAATCGGCCACTATAGGTAATGAGATGTTTTCGTCGGGATAGTTACTGTAGGCGCTAACCCCTACCAGCTGCTGCTCTGACTGGAGACTGTATACCCACTCTGTGAGATGCGGTGACAAGGTAACAATACGCTGACCGGCATTCACCGATAGCGGTATGCATACCAGCAAGAAACACCAATTCCATGGCCTCGCCAGTAAATAGTTAAATAATTTCATAGTTTTAACTGCCAAAATACTAACAGCAACAAGGTTAGTAAGGTAACCAGTAGCCAGGTAGCACGATTGATAGCCCTTAGGGTAAAAGTGAGGTCAGATAAACGCACCTGACGAGCGCCGCCAACGCGGGTATGACGGTATGTAATGTTGTCATAAATTGCCGGTCCGCCAAGGGTGATCCCCATACCGCCGCCAAACAAAGCCAGTAATAACGACGTAAGGTCGCGTTGCCTGGCTTGCCAACAGGCCCGGATTGCGTCCAGCGGCGATGTGCAAAGCACGAGCAGTATTGCGCCCACACAATAAGGCGGCACAATCAAACACTGGGTTAACCAATAGGCGGGGAGGCTGAAATACTTATTGCCGATGTTTTTGCGATGCCACTGCCAGCGAAATTCGAGCAATAACCGATAGCTCAGGGCTGCCAGCGGGCCAAGCAGAAAATACCAAAACAGGACGCCGATAAACTGCTGCAAAAAGCGCAGTAAATAGGCTTCGATGGCAGCCTTGGCAATACCAATGTCCGACAATCTGGTGGTTTGCCGGGCAACAAGTTGATTCAGGCGTTCCCGCGCCAGTATTTTTTTGTTATTGCTCAACGCTGCGATGACACTTTTATACTGTCGTCTGACCGGATAAAAGTTGAGGCAGATAAATAAAATTACGGCGTCAAAAAACCACTGGTAATAAGCCACACTGATGATGAGCGCAAGGACAATAAGAAAGGGAACCGTCAGTACCAGTATGCCCAGCGAACCACTAATATAATGTTGTAATGCCGGCGAGCTGGCTGTCGGGCGCACTTTCTTCGCCAGATTGATGACCAGCAGGCGATATAAGGTGAGGGGATGCACCTGCGCCGAAATACGCCACACGCGGTCGGTGATGATCACAATCAATGCGATCATCACTGTCAGCGTCAGTGCGGGCGGCAACGTAAAAGTGTTCATCAACGGAGCAATAGTGTCTGATGTTATTTGGTATCTGCCAGTTGAGCAATCATATTGATGACCAGTTCAGCTGAATTTTTAGCGGCTTTTTCCAGATAGGCAGTAAATGACACCGTTGAGGTTTTGCCTGCAATGTCTGACAACGACCGAATCACCAGGCACGGTGTACTGAGCATAAAGCAAGTTTGTGCGATTGCAGCACCTTCCATTTCCACAGCACTCATTGACGGAAACTGCTCGCGCAGTTTCGCTGCGGCATCGTCGGAGCCAATGAAGGAGTCTCCGGTGCAAATCAAGCCGCGTTTAGTGACAACATGGAGTGCATTATTGGCGGCGGTTTCTGCGGCGTTAATGAGGCTTTCGTCACATTGGTAAACGGCAGGCATCCCGGCAACCTGACCGGGTTCGTAACCAAAATGGGTGATATCAACGTCATGATGGGCGATGGTGTCGCCAATCACCAAATCACCAATATTCAGGCGTTTGTCAAAACCACCCGCTGAGCCAGTATTAACCACGTAGTCAGGCGCATAATGGTTGATTAACATCGTGCTGGCCACGGCTGCAGCCACTTTACCAATACCACACTTTACCACGACAACATCGACGCCATGTAAGGCGCCCGAATAAAATGTCAGGTGGCCCCGTTGCTCGGTGCTCATGTCGCTGAGTGACTCTTTAAGTAGCGCAATTTCCTGATCCATTGCACCCAGAATACCAATTTTCATAGTTTGCCTTTATATCAAAGTGAGAGCAGCAGTACGTTAATGCGCAGCTGTTAGCGCATTAAGTCTACCTAAAACTGACGAAAGTGTAATATGAATGACTACCGGGGTATACATGCCGACACATGAAAAAGCGCAGACATGCTGCGCTTTATCGGCTGGTGTCATTAGTAGCTGCCTATACCGCTGACCGTATCAGGCGGCAACCTGCTCGCTACTGGGCTGGCGACTGGAGCGCACCGGCCGGGTAGGGCGTTTAGGCGCCGGCGGATTCATCTTGCTGGCTGCCACGCGGGCTTGTTGCTTTCGCAAGGGGATAAGCTTGGTTTCGATACACTCTTTTACCTCTTCAATAGAATATCCCGATTTCACCTTAAAGCGAGCGTGGGGGATACCTGCGGCATCTAGGGCACCGGAGACAAACCAGTCACGTTGGGTTTTGTAACCTTCTTTACCTTGCTTGTGCACCAGATCAATAGCTAACACGGGGGTCATGTCATCGCGCCGGCATAATACAAAGTCCAGCTGCTTACCTCCGGCACGCATCAGTGCCTGCCTGGCCTGACGTTTATTAGTGCTGTCACGTACTGCCAGCAAATCGTTTAAGCGTACGCGAGGCATGATTCGAAATTCACGGCCAACCGCCTGTTCGAGCAGGTTAATAAACGAATGCTCTACCTGCGTAAATAATTGAGGTTTCTTTCGGAAAGGAAAGCTCACACCGTGATCAGAAAGCTTAAGCGCACCGACGGTTACAACGATCAGTAACATGAATAATACAATGGCTAGTTCCATAATCTTCCTCAACACTTGATTAACTGTCCGGTTGTCAAATTTATGACGCAACCGAATTGGATTTATCTTTGTGGAAGAAATTGCAAGGAAGGTGCCAATTACTCGCTGGTGGCTGGCGTGTGATCCTGTTTGCTTAATACCAGAATATCGACTTGGGCGCCGTTATCATCGGGTGACACAACGATTCTTACGTTTTGCTTTGGGTTGAGCAGCAGGACCCGTTCGTTAGGGGTATCCTGACGGGATAATTCGGGCATTTGTGTAAGGTAGTAGCTGACCAGTGCAGCAGGGCTGGTAGAGACGAAATACACTAATGAAGCCGGCAATTCGATGTCAAAATGCTGACACTGTTTTGCCGCCTCGTGCACGACCACGTCGTGAAACTGCCCCGGGCAAGTACTCATTTTGGGCTGCATGGTGGGGGCCGTAGTGGCCTGAGCATGTAAAGATGTTGCTATACTCATGCATGCCAGCATAGCGCACAGCGTTGATCGTAAGCGCATATTCATCGTCAGTAGCGTCGTAATATTCATTTACTCACTATAGGGGAGGCGTTGAAGTGGCGCAATTGCCGTGCTACAGATTAAAGTATGCAAACACCGAAGCAGGTATAAAAAACGGAGCCTGTTGGCTCCGTTTAACATGAATCATGATGACCGGGTTTAAACGCCCATGTAGTCGAGAATGCCGTCTGCGGCTTTACGACCTTCATCGATAGCGGTAACTACCAGATCGCTTCCTCGAACCATATCACCCCCGGCAAAAATTTTCGGGTTAGAGGTTTGATAAGCGAACTTACCTTTAGCAGGTGCTCTGACCCGGCCTTTTTCGTCAAGAATAATACCGTAGTCAGCAAACCATGGCGCCGGACTTGGCTGAAAACCAAAGGCAATAATAACGGCGTCGGCTTCGAGGACAAACTCAGAGTCTTCGACCACTACCGGGCGACGACGTCCTGCTGCATCCGGCTCACCCATTTCGGTGCGCACCAGTTTGACACCTACCGCTTTACCGGTTTCGTCGACGGCGATGTCTAACGGTTGCACGTTGAATTCAAATTCAACCCCTTCCTCGCGCGCATTAACCACTTCCCGACGAGAACCGGGCATGCTTTGCTCATCACGACGGTAGGCACAGGTAACACTGGTGGCATTCTGACGGATCGAGGTGCGTACGCAGTCCATGGTGGTATCACCACCACCGAGCACTACCACCTTCTTGCCTTTCATATCAATGAAATCAGCCGCGTCTTTCTCCAGTCCCATTACTCTGTTGGTATTAGAGATCAGGAATGGCAGCGCTTCGTAAACACCCTTTGCGCCTTCATTATCAAAGCCGCCTTTCATAGATTTGTATGTGCCCATACCCAGGAACACCGCATCATACTGATCAACCACTTCCTGAAAATCGAGATCTTTACCCACTTCGGTATTCAGGACAAACTCAATACCCATTTCAGTAAAGATTTCACGACGCAGTTTTATGACGTCTTTTTCCAGTTTAAAAGACGGGATCCCAAAGGTCAGCAATCCGCCGATTTCTTCATACTTGTCATACACCACCGGTTTGACCCCATTACGGACTAAAACGTCTGCACAGGCCAGGCCTGCAGGGCCAGCGCCGATGATGGCGACTTTCTTATCGGTCCAGGTAACACCGCTCATATCCGGGCGCCAGCCCATCTTAAAGGCCGTGTCGGTAATGTGTTTTTCGATGGAGCCAATGGTTACCGCACCAAAGTCATCATTGAGTGTACAATCGCCTTCACATAAGCGGTCTTGCGGACAAACCCGGCCACACACCTCCGGCAGGCTATTGGTTTTATGCGACAACTCGGCCGCTTCAATAAACTTGCCTTCGTTAGCCAGGGCTAACCACTGTGGAATATAGTTGTGTACCGGACATTTCCACTCACAATAAGGATTTCCGCAATCCAGGCAGCGGTCAGCCTGACCCTCCGCCTGTGAATTGGTTAACGGATGATAGATTTCTGCAAATCCGGCTTTACGATCACTGATCGGCTTTTTCGGCGGATCAATTCTCTCTACATCAACAAATTGATAAACATTCTTTGCCATTATTCTTTCACCTCTCTATTGCGCCTGGACGCGGAGTTCCGCGCTGGAACGACTGATATGGCCCAACAGATTTTTAACATCGCTGGTTTTTGGCTTAACCAGCTTAAAGCGGTTCAGTGAACCTGCGAAGTCGTGCAATATATCTAATGCAAACTGACTGCCGGTTTCTTCGTAGTGTTGATTGATCAGACCACGTAAATGCTCTGCCAAAATGACTTTGTCATCAATATCCAACACTTCAACTAACTCTGAGTTCACGCGGCTGCTCAAATCGCCCTGTTCATCGTACAGATAAGCAAAGCCACCGGTCATACCGGCGCCAAAGTTAATTCCTACCGGTCCAAGCACGGCGACAATACCGCCGGTCATGTATTCACAACCGTTATCACCGACACCTTCGACAACAGCAATAGCGCCAGAGTTTCTGACCCCAAAACGTTCACCGGCACGGCCCGCCGCAAACAGCTTACCGCCCGTGGCACCATATAAACAGGTGTTACCCATAATGGCACTCTCGTGACCGTTAAATTCGCCATTGCGCGGTGGGTAGATTACCAGCTTACCGCCAGTCATGCCTTTACCCACGTAGTCATTGGCATCGCCTTCAATGCGCATATTAAGGCCGCCGGCATTCCACACGCCAAAGCTTTGCCCGGCAGTACCGGTGAAGCTTACCGTGATCGGCATTTCTTCCATGTCGTGGTTACCGTAATGCTTGGCAATTTCGCCCGACAATAAAGCACCCACAGAGCGGTCTGTATTGCGAATGGGGTAGCTAAGGTTAATACCACAGCCTTTAACGACCGCTTCTTTGGCATCTTTTAGCATTTTCGCGTTCAATACGCCCTTATCCAGCGGCGCATTGGTTGTCTCGCTACAAAACAGCAGGGTGTGCTTGCCAGCAACCGGCTTCGCCAGGATAGGTGACAAATCCAGCTTGTTTTGTTTAGCGGTCTGACCGTCGAGTAATTCCAGCAATTCGGTGCGACCCACCAGCTCGTCAAATTTACGCACGCCCATTGAGGCCATGATTTCGCGAACTTCCTGAGCCACGAATTTGAAGTAATTCATAACCATTTCAGGCAGACCGATAAAGTAGTCGCTACGCAGTTTTTCGTCTTGCGTTGCCACGCCGGTAGCACAGTTATTGAGGTGGCAAATACGCAGGTATTTACAACCCAACGCAACCATTGGACCAGTACCAAAGCCAAAGCTTTCAGCACCTAAAATCCCGGCTTTAACCACATCCAGTCCTGTTTTCAGGCCGCCGTCGGTTTGTACCCGAACCTTATGACGCAGACCGTTTTCAACCAGTGCCTGCTGAGTTTCAGACAAGCCAAGTTCAAAGGGGCTACCGGCATATTTTACCGAGGTAAGCGGGCTTGCGCCTGTGCCGCCGTCATAGCCAGATATGGTGATTAAATCGGCATAGGCTTTCGCAACGCCTGTGGCAATGGTACCAACACCGGGCTCCGACACTAATTTCACTGAGATCAGTGCGGTCGGATTAACTTGTTTCAGGTCGAAAATCAGCTGAGCTAAATCTTCAATCGAGTAAATATCATGGTGTGGAGGCGGAGAAATAAGGGTTACTCCAGGCACCGAGAAGCGCAGCTGGGCAATATACTTATTAACCTTATCGCCGGGTAACTGACCGCCCTCACCGGGTTTCGCACCCTGCGCCACTTTAATTTGAATCACGTTTGCATTCACCAGGTAATGCGGCGTGACACCAAAGCGGCCCGACGCGACCTGTTTGATTTTCGAGTTGCGCTCGGTGTTGAATCGCTTCGGATCCTCACCACCTTCACCTGAGTTAGACTTACCACCCAAACGGTTCATCGCAATGGCCAGCGCTTCGTGCGCTTCCGGACTCAGTGCACCAATTGACATCGCAGCGGTATCAAACCGTGTATACAGGTGTTCTGGCCCTTCTACTTCGCTGATGTCAATCGCTTCCGCGCCGGCTTTAATGCCCATTAAATCGCGTAAATGTGCTGGCGGGCGCTCGTTAACTAACGCTGCAAATTGCTGATAATCTGAGTATTCACCCGACACCACCGCTTTTTGCAGGGTTTTGACGACATCCGGGTTGTAAGCGTGGTACTCACCATCATGGACATACTTAAGCAGGCCACCATGAGAAATATTCTTACGTTTAAGCCAGGCAACGCGTGCCAGGTTAACCGTGTCTTGCTGGAAGTCTTCAAATGAAGCACCCTGCAACCGTGATGTGACGTTTTTAAAGCACAGTTCCATTACGTCATGACTAATACCGATGGCTTCAAACAACTTGGCGCTGCGATAGCTCGCCACAGTGCTGATCCCCATCTTAGACATGATTTTATACAGGCCTTTGTTAATCCCTTTACGGTAGTTCAGCATGGCTTGCATAGGCGTAATATCTAAGTCGCCTTTTTCACATAGCTGTTCAATCGTTTCGTAGGCCAGGAAAGGATAAACCGCCGTTGCCCCTAATCCTATGAGTACTGCAAAGTGATGCGGGTCGCGGGCTGAGGCTGTTTCGATAACGATGTTAGCATCGCACCTTAACTGCTGATCAACTAAACGACGGTGTACAGCACCAACCGCCATGGCAGCCGGCACAGGCAATTTATTTTGCTTAATATTGCGATCGGATAACACAACAAACGCCGCGCGTTTTTGTTTTACCAGATATTCAACTTCGTGACAGATGCGCTCAATCGCTTTTTTGAGGCCTTCATCCGGGGCATATTGCAGATCAACCACCTCTGAGTAATAGTGCTCAGGGTTGTATTCACGCAATTGCTTGAGATCGGTGTACATCAGTATCGGCGACTGGAACAGAACCCGGTTAGCATAGCCACTGGTTTCGCTGAATACGTTTTGCTCTCGTCCTATACAGGTCGCCAGCGACATCACGTGATTTTCGCGCAATGGATCAATCGGCGGGTTTGTGACCTGCGCAAACTGCTGGCGGAAATAGTCATATAAAGTACGATGTTTGGATGACATAACCGCCATAGGCGTGTCGTCACCCATTGAGCCAACGGCTTCCTGACCGTCTTTACCCAACACTTTAATAACCTGATGAATTTCTTCGTAACTATAGCCAAAGAGCTTGTGATAAACCGACATAGTGTTGTCGTCGAACACGCGCTGTCCAATCAGAGACGCATCGAGCTTTTCAATGGGCGTTAACGAGCGAATATTTTTCTCAATCCACTCGTGGTAAGGATGGCGATCTTTAAGGTCGTCATCTATTTCAGTGGAGCGCCATATTTTGCCGTTATAGGTATCTACTGCGAGCATTTCGCCCGGACCTACGCGACCTTTTTCGACCACATCTTCTGGCTGGTAATCCCAAATACCTACTTCTGAGGCAAGCGTAATAAAGCCATTTTTGGTGATCACATAACGGGCAGGACGTAAGCCGTTACGGTCAAGGTTACACGCCACGTGGCGACCGTTGGTCATTACGATACCCGCCGGGCCATCCCAGGGTTCCATGTGCATTGAGTTAAACTCATAAAAGGCACGTAATTTTGGATCCATAGTGGCATTGTTTTGATACGCTGGCGGCACTAACAAACGCATGGCGCGGAATAAATCCATACCACCGGCCAAAAATAGCTCCAGCATATTATCCAGTGACGATGAGTCTGAACCTTCTGTGTTCACATAAGGGGCCGCATCTTTTAAATCAGGGATCAGTGGTGTGGCAAACTTGCCCGTACGCGCCAATGCCCAGTCGCGGTTACCTTTAATGGTGTTAATTTCACCGTTGTGAGCAAGGTAGCGGAAAGGTTGTGCCAGTGGCCACTTAGGTAGCGTGTTGGTTGAAAAGCGCTGGTGGAAAACACAAATGCTGCTTTTCATATTCTCATCTGCCAGATCTTTATAAAAAGTCGGCAGATCCTTAGGCATTACTAAGCCTTTATAGATCGTCACCAGCGCTGACAGACACGCAACGTAAAATTCTTTGTCTTCAGCAAGACGCTTTTCGACCCGGCGACGCACCATGAATAAACGACGTTCGAGATCGCGTTTACGCCACCCCGGCGGTGCATTAACAAAGACCTGTTCAATTTGTGGGACGCCGGTTAATGCCAGTTCACCCAGCACATCATGGTTTACCGGGACTTCGCGCCAGCCAACCACTTCCAGGGTTTCTTTTTCTAACTCTTCATTCACGACATCGCGGGCTGCTTGTGCCAGTTTCTCGTCCTGATTAAGAAAAATCATACCCACCGCGTATTTCTTGCTCAGATTCCAGCCGTGTTGTTCTGCAATCAGGCGGAAGAAAGCGTCGGGTTTTTGCAACAGCAAACCACAGCCGTCACCGGTTTTGCCATCTGCGGCAATGCCGCCACGATGTTGCATACGGTCGAGGCCTTCTATGGCTGTAGTAACCAGCGAGTGGCTTGCTTTGCCCTCTATATGGGCAATCAAACCAAATCCACAGTTATCCCGTGAATCATTGGGATTATATAAACTCATCTCTTAACTCCTTAAACCTTGACTGGGTAAGGTATGCGCTGTTCTGAACACCAGAGGAGGCGTTTTACAGCGACGTTGCTACGCGTAATAAACTGAAAAAATTATGAAAATCAGTTTGCGCTGGTTTGTCGTTAATTATTATTAGTGGATACCAGTCATATACCGCATTTTTATGCACTATTGCCAAGCGGGCCGTACAAAATACCCATATTAATGGGTAAAATCAATCGGAAAGTGAAAGCCAGGTCGGTGCAAATCGTATACTATCTTTTATTTTTATAAAAAACAGATGGTTATCTATTTCGTCCAGTGGTCAAAAAATCAAAAAAAATCACTCTCTAGAGGAATTCTACGGCGGAGCGTGATGACGGAGATTAAACTTAAGTTGCATAAAAAGTCGATAATAGTGGGTACTTACCCATTTTTGATCAACTGTTTCGAACTTTACTCTTCGGTCTGAAATTAACCAGCTAAATAAATAACCTGTACTACATTACATCAAAATTGATGCATAAACACTCAACAATTTACCTCAACCCATAGCGGGTTTTCCAGCATATCACCTATTAAATCAATAAATACAGCAAAAACCCAGCCCCAACTTGGTGGCACAGCACTCTGCTAACCGATGACGGCGTTTAAGTCCGGCAGTAGCAAAAGACACCGTCGCGGACTGTAGGTTATTGGTTAGTGGCCGGGCTGATATTAGACGTGTTAATCGCTTATTGTGGTGAGATCATTTTCGCTAACATAAAAGTTGTGGGTACTTAACCACTGTTGTGCTGTTTGGAATGACGTAAAGTGCTGCAGCTCAAATGCACCAGGAGCATTTTTGAGCATTTTGTTTAGCTGGTATTCCTTTAACATATTATCACTGTAAACATGCGCTGCACATACCAACTGGTGCTCAGCGCACCAGCCCGCGAGCTCTTTTATTACAGGTTCAATCTCGGGCGTACCCAGCACCCATTGGTCCAAGTACACCATGTGAGCCCAGGGTTTATTGCTAAGTGGTAAGGCTGCCACCATAAACTCACGGTTATAAGCCGTAGCGATCCGCCCATTCCAAATGCCGTGAACTCTGGCGTGCAGTATATTGCCAGTTGTCCAGAGTCTGTAACCACCGTTTGTTGTCATCAGTTGCGTAAAGAGAGAGTTGATTTACTTGTCTATTAGTATAACTCAGATACAGAAAATACATAAAAAATAGTCATCAATAACAGCGCATAAGCGTTATATATTACAAGCGGGAGCAGTAAACCAGGCATTAAAGCGCTGCCGACATTTATTTTCCTGATGGGCAAGACCTGTTAGGATGTTGGCACATTTATCTGAAGTATTTTTGCTATGCACCCTGAAACTCCTAACGATTCCTGGGCAATTCGTTTTGCTCAGTTTATCCAGCGCTTTGGCACTATAAAAGTCAGTGTTCTGTTTGTTTTACTCACCCTTGCATTTACTGTTGGCGGCTCTTACGTGATTCGTCTCAGCCTGGGAAGCGATATACAGCCTGATGACTTTATCAGTGCGGTAATCCTTACGATGTTATCAGCCCCCTGGGTGCTATATTTTTTTAGTGAGTTAGTTAAACATTTAGAAAATTCGCGCACTAATCTTAAAGAAGTTGTCACGCAGTTAGAGCACCTGCGTGAGGAAGATGTTTTTTTAAACCGTGAATTGCAAAATAACATTCGCCAACTCAACCATGAAATTGAACAGCGCAAGCACGCCCAGGCAGAGCGCGAAACCGTATTTAAAGAGCTCGAAAAAGAAATTCAGGATAAATCCGAAAAAGAAGCTCAGGCGCGCCGGCTGTCAACGTTATTGCGTTCAATCATCGATGCCTCACCTGATTTAATTTACTACCGTAATGAAGAAGGCCGGTTTGCAGGGTGTAACCGTGTAGCCGAGCAACTCACCGGAATGTCTGAGAAAGAGTTGCTCGGACTGACCCCGCACGACGTTTATGAAGAGGAGTTGGCTCGCCAGGTAGTGGCCAGCGATCATGAAGTACTTGAAACGAATGCCAGTATCACCGACGAACTGTGGCTGCGTTTTGCCGATGGCCGTCGACGCTTTTTTGAAATGCGCCGGGTACCGTTTTTTGACAATGAAGGAAACCGGCTCGGGTTGTTAGCCTTTGGTCGGGACATGACCGAGCGCAAGCAGGCAGAAAATGCTGCAGCCAAAGCCAGCACTGATAAAACCCGTTTTATTGCCACCATTAGCCATGAGTTGCGTACGCCGCTCAATGGTATTGTTGGCTTGAGTCGCATGCTGCGCGATACCGAACTTAACGAAGAGCAATGGAGTTGGGTAAGTACTATCTACGCCAGCGCCATAACTCTGGGTAATATTTTTAATGACATCATTGACTTAGATAAGCTCGATCGTGACAAACTGGAATTGTCACTTAAAACGGTTTCTCTACGGGATTTCACCGAAGAGCTTAGTTCTATTATCCAATTGCTAGCGCGCGATAAATCGCTAGAGTTGATTACCAATATTGTCGAACCGCTGCCTAAACAAGTAGAAGTGGACGGTACGCGGTTACGCCAAATTCTGTGGAATATTCTGTTCAACGCGGTGAAATTTACCCAAAAAGGGCATGTATCACTGACCGTGTCAGCAAGCCGACCAGATAATGATATCTCCCTGGTGACCTATGTGATTGAGGACACCGGGGTGGGGATTCCCGACAGTGAAATAGAAAAGATCTTTGCCATGTATTACCAGGTGGATCACCCTGATCATCAGTCGGCAACCGGCACCGGTATAGGTCTGGCTATTTGTAAACAAATGGTGGATCTCATGCACGGTGATATCCGAGTCGAAAGTGAACAAGGCCACGGCACGCGGTTTATTGTGGAATTGCCATTGCAAATTTCCAAACGCCCTATGCAGGTTGCACAGTTGCAGGTGACCGACCTCAATATTTTGCTGGTCGAGGACATCGAACTGAACGTGATGGTTGCCAAAGCCCTGCTAGAAAAGCTTGGTCAGCACGTTGATGTGGCCATGACCGGTCAGGAGGCCATAGATAAGGCCAGGCAGCAAACCTACGATCTTATTTTACTCGATATCCAACTGCCGGATATGAACGGTTTTGAAGTTGCTGCGACGTTGCACGAGGAAGATCTGGTCATGCAAACGCCGATTGTGGCGTTGACCGCGAATGTAATCAAAAAGCGTGAAGAATATCTGCAAAACGGCATGGATGATGTCATTGCCAAGCCGGTCAAGAAGAGCCGGGTTGTTGAAGTACTCAATCTGCTCTTTGCTGAGCCCGAATTACAGGCATCTGATGAAAAAGTCCCCCAGGCAACGCAAAGCAAAAAGCTCGACTCCACTAAAGTGCTGACTAACATCCTCGACATGGATCTGCTGCAAATGCTGGTTGATACCATTGGCGAAGATATGGTTAGAGCCAGTGTTAAAGTGTTCCACGAGAAAATGCCAGAGTACATGGAAATTCTGCAGCTCAGTTTAAGTGCCGATGAAAAGTCAGAAGTGTGCGCCCAGGCCCACAAAATTAAAGGCGCTGCCAGCTCGGTTGGTCTGGCACGTGTCCAACGCATTGCGAATCAGATACAGCAAGGCGATCATCCGGCGTGGTGGCAAAATGTGCATGACTGGGTAGAAGAGCTGCAAATGGCGGTTCCCCATGATATGGAAAAACTCCACGACTGGCTTAATGAGCAAACCATCGACGACTAATCATCTTGCTGGCTGATAAATGCGTGACAGCCGCATAGACAATAAGCATAGTCGTTAGGGTACGTAATTCACTATGGTTGCCGCGCTGGCGGGGTAAGCGGTGGGTGGTTGTCAGATGGCTCAGCAAAAAGGTATTGAAGCGTTAGTGCTCAATCGCGATATTACATGTTTTGCTGGTGCTGTTTGATGACCGAGTCGAGCCATTCTCTGGCGTCTTCCCGGCCGTCGAAAAAGGCAACCTCGTGGCCGTCCATTTGATACAAAGCGTTGAACTGATGGCGTGATAACTTAGGTGAATTGACGTTTTCGAACACAATGGCTGTGGCGACGCGGCCTAACCTAATCTCTTTTTGTACTTGTTTGCGAAGCAGTGCGAAAGCTTCGGGCACATACACTGCTTCACCTTCAAAGTTGGCCAGAACTGCCCAGGGCGAACCATACATTGCCTGGATTTGCTGCATCAAACGTGCCTCGGTCAATTGTAATGATTCGGCGTTCCATGGTCCTTTGCCGCGTAAATGCACAATGCGTCCGTCGACTGAAACCAGTAATGTGCCGTGTTGTTTAAACTTTCTTGCCATATGCTTCCCTTGGCGCGCAGCAGACCGCGTTAACTGTTTCAACTGTGCAGCGTAAACCTAAGGTAAGACAGAGTAAACCGTTAGAGGATATAAAGAAAGTGATCAGCGCAGTCAAATCAGCGCTGACCACGTTGAACGCTAAATCTGCGGGGCAGGGATATGTACCCGACCTTCCATAAGTATACGTGCACTGCGGCTCATTACCGCTTTGGTGGCCGTCCATTTGCCATGCATGTGCAGCGCTTCGGCGCCAACACTTAAGGTGCCTGACGGATGGCCAAACACCACACTTTGCCGGTCAACCCCGCCGGCCGCCTCATTGACCAGGGTGCCGGGGATCGCGGCAGCGGTGGCAATGGCAACGGCGGCGGTGCCCATCATGGCGTGATGCAGTTTACCCATGGACAGGGCTCTTACCAGCATGTCCATGTCATCAATACCAATTGCTTTGCCACTCGATGAGGTATACGCCCGTGGCGGCGCAACAAAGGCTATCTTGGGCGTATGCTGGCGGGCCGCAGCCTCACTTAACTGCTTGATCAGGCCCATTTTGAGCGCGCCGTAGGCACGTAAAGACTCAAACCGGGCCAGGGCCACGGGATCGCTGTTAATGTCGTCCTGTAACTCTGTGCCGGTGTAGCCAATATCGGCGGCGTTGACAAAAATAGTGGGAATACCGGCGTTGATCATAGTGGCCTTAAGCCGGCCGAACTCGGGTACGTCCAGATCATCCACCAGATTGCCGGTAGGGAACATGTCACCTTCACCGTCGGCCGGATCCATAAACTCGACCTTTACTTCAGCGGCCGGGAAAGTGACCCCGTCTAAGTCAAAGTTACCGGTTTCCTGTACCACGCCATTGGTAATGGGGACATGCACGTTAATGGCTTTGCCGATATTCACCTGCCATATCCGCACAACCACTTCACCGTTGTTAGGGATCCGCAGACTATCCACCAGCCCGTTATTAACGGCAAATGCGCCCACGGCAGCGGTTAAATTACCGCAATTGCCGCTGTAGTCTATATAGGGTTTATCGATGGATACCTGGCCAAATAAGTAGTCGACATCGTAGCCGCGACGTTTACTTTTGCTAACGATAACCGCTTTACTGGTACTGGATGTCGCACCGCCCATACCATCAGTGTGTTTAGCGTAGGGATCAGGACTGCCAATCACACGCAGCAACATGGCGTCGCGATAGGCGCCGGGTTGCTGCGCGGCAAGGGGTAAGTCGGTCAGATTAAAAAAAACGCCTTTACTGGTTCCGCCGCGCATGTAGGTGGCCGGAATTTGAATTTGTGGTGCAAACGCCATAATGTTTCTCTGCAAGATGTCAGTTTGATCATCGTGGGGCGCAATGCCCCACATAATGTTGCCTAGTGAGCCTCCGCCTCAAGAAAATCCTGGGCAAAGCGCTGTAATACACCGCCGGCGGCATAAATTGATACTTCTTCGAAGGTATCCAAACGGCAGGTAACCGGCACCTCAAGGGTGTCACCATTGGTACGATGAATCACCAGCGTCAGGATATTGCCCGGTGTGTGTTCGCCGACCACGTCATAGGTTTCAGTGCCATCAAGTTCAAGGGTTTTACGGGTGGTTCCCGCTTGAAACTCTAACGGCAGTACCCCCATACCAATTAAGTTGGTGCGGTGTATACGCTCAAAGCCCTCGGCGACTATCGCTTCGACACCAGCAAGGCGCACGCCCTTCGCCGCCCAGTCGCGGGACGAACCCTGACCGTAATCGGCTCCGGCAACAATGATCAGCGGTTGTTTACGCTGCATATAGGTTTCTATTGCTTCCCACATGCGAGTTGCCTTGCCCTCGGGCTCAATGCGTGCCAGTGAGCCTTGTTTAACCTGACCGTTCTCGACCACCATTTCGTTGTACACTTTCGGATTAGCCAGCGTGGCGCGCTGTGCTGTGAGATGATCACCGCGGTGCGTGGCATAGGAGTTAAAGTCTTCTTCAGGCACGCCCATTTTGGTCAGGTACTCTCCGGCTGCACTGCTGGCCATAATGGCATTTGACGGCGACAGGTGATCGGTAGTGATGTTGTCGCCTAATATCGCCAGCGGCCGCATGCCGGTAAGCGTTCGCTCAGCGGCTAAGGCACCTTCCCAATAGGGTGGGCGCCGAATGTAAGTACTCATTTCACGCCACTTATACAGCGGGTCGATGTGCTCGCCATAGTCCACCGACAGATCAAACATGGGTTCATACACTTTATTAAACTGCTCAGGTTTAACCGAAGCTTTGACCACTGCGTCGATTTCTTCATCTGATGGCCAGATATCTTTAAGTGTGACCGGCTCGCCATCGGCATCATAGCCAAGAATATCTTTTTCGATATCAAAGCGCACTGTACCGGCAATCGCGTACGCCACGACCAGCGGTGGTGAAGCTAAAAAGGCTTGTTTAGCATACGGGTGAATGCGGCCATCGAAGTTACGGTTGCCCGACAACACCGCGGTGGCGTAAAGATCGCGGTCGATGATTTCCTGTTGTATAGCAGGGTCCAAAGCGCCGCTCATACCATTACAGGTGGTACAGGCAAAGGCCACCACACCAAAGCCTAACTGCTCTAGTTCGGCCAATAACTGTGACTCTTCGAGGTAGAGTTTGACAACTTTAGAGCCCGGCGCGAGGGAGGTTTTCACCCAGGGCTTACGCACCAGCCCCTTTTTATTGGCATTGCGCGCTAACAACCCGGCGGCGATTACGTTGCGCGGGTTACTGGTGTTGGTACAACTGGTAATGGCTGCGATAATCACAGCACCATCGGGCATTAAGTCACCGTCTTGCTGCCATTGTCCTGCTATGCCGCGGCTGGCCAGTTCACTGGTGGCAAGTCGGGCATGGGGATTCGAAGGGCCGGCCATATTGCGGGTCACGCTGGATAAATCAAAGGTCAGTACGCGCTCGTATTCGGCTTTTGTCAGGGTATCAGCCCACAGGCCAGCCTGTTTGGCGTAGGTTTCCACCAGCTCGACCTGTTCGGCGGTGCGTCCGGTCAGCGTCAGGTAATCGAGGGTTTGTTGATCGATATAAAACATCGCTGCAGTGGCACCATATTCGGGTGTCATATTTGATATCGTTGCGCGATCGCCGAGGGTTAAATGTGATGCCCCCTCACCATAAAATTCCAGGTAAGCTGATACCACGCGCGCTGCGCGTAAAAACTCGGTCAGCGCCAGCACAATATCGGTAGCGGTAATGCCTGGCTGTGGCTTACCGGTGAGTTCAACGCCGACAATATGCGGCAGGCGCATGTAGGAGGCCCGGCCCAGCATAACGCTTTCAGCTTCAAGACCGCCAACACCAACGGCAATCACGCCCAGCGCATCAACATGCGGGGTGTGGCTGTCGGTACCCACCAGGGTATCGGGAAAGGCGACCCCATCTTTGGCATGTATTACCGGCGACATCTTTTCCAGGTTGATCTGGTGCATGATGCCATTACCCGGCGGGATCACATCGACGTTTTTAAAAGCGGTCTTGGTCCAGTTAATAAAATGGAAACGGTCGTCGTTACGACGGTCTTCAATAGCGCGGTTTTTTTCAAAGGCGTCTGGCTCGAATCCGGCGTGTTCAACTGCCAGTGAATGATCGACGATTAACTGCGTTGGTACCACCGGATTCACCTTCGCCGGGTCGCCGCCTTTGGCGGCAATGGCATCGCGCAGTCCCGCTAAGTCGACCAGGGCGGTTTGGCCTAAGATATCGTGACATACCACCCGCGCCGGATACCAGGGAAAATCTATGTCGCGTTTGCGCTCAATAAGCTGTTTCAGCGCGTCGGTTAACTGTTCTGGTGGGCAGCGGCGAACCAGGTTTTCAGCGTGCACTCGTGACGTATACGGCAGGGTATCGAAAGCGCCCGCCTGGATATCGTCAACAGCGGCCCGGGCATCGAAGTAATCTAGCGATGTGCCTGTCAGGTGGGTACGGTACTGGGAATTCATTGTGGTCCTCTTAGCATATCAGCATGATGGATAGGCTTGTGCCCGCTGCTTCGTGAGTAACAAAGCAGCGAGGCGATTAGTCGCGCTCTGTGATGGGCGGTACCGGGCGTATATCTTCGCCGGTATACTCAGCCGAGGGCCGGATAATGCGGTTGTCAGCGCGCTGTTCCATAACGTGGGCGGCCCAGCCGGTCAGACGTGACATCACGAAGATAGGCGTAAACAGCTTAGTGGGTATGCCCATAAAGTGATAAGCCGATGCATGGAAAAAGTCGGCGTTACAAAACAGCTTTTTCTCGCGCCACATCACTTCTTCGCAGCGCACGGAAACCGGATATAACACCGTATCGCCCACATCAGCTGCCAGTTTCTCAGACCAGCCTTTAATGATTTCGTTACGCGGATCCGACTCTGAGTATATCGCGTGACCGAAGCCCATGATCTTCTCTTTGCGTGCCAGTTTACCCAACATTTCTGTTTCGGCATGCTCAGGAGAGGTGAAGCTTTCAATCAGTTCCATGGCTGCTTCGTTGGCGCCGCCATGCAAAGGGCCACGTAAAGAGCCAATGGCACCGGTGATGCACGAATGCATGTCCGATAATGTTGACGCACAGACACGCGCAGTAAAGGTTGAGGCGTTAAATTCATGCTCCGCGTACAAAATTAACGACACGTGCATCACCTGTTCATGCAGTGCGCTGGGCTTTTTACCGTGCAGCATATGCAGAAAGTGCGCGCCGATGGAGTCATCATCGGTATCAACATCGATTTTTACTCCATCGTGGGAAAACCGGTACCAGTAGCAAATGATACTGGGGAAACACGCCAGCATGCGGTCGGTAATCTGCTGCTGCTCGCTGAAGTCGTTTTCCATTTCGAGGTTACCCAGCATGGAGCAACCGGTACGCATGACATCCATGGGGTGGGCATCAGCAGGAATGCGTTCGAGCACATCGGTTAGTGCCTGGGGGAGCTTACGCAGGCTTTTTAGTTTGCTTTTATAGGCGTCCAGCTCCGATTGGTTTGGTAACTTGCCTTTTAATATCAGGTACGCGACTTCTTCAAACTGGCAGGTGTTGGCCAGATCTTTGACATCGTAACCACGGTAGGTCAGGCCCGAGCCTGAAACTCCGACAGTAGATAATGCGGTTTTACCTGCTACCTGACCACGTAAACCAGCACCGCTGAGTACTTTAGCCATCGTTTATCTCCTAATAAAATATGTGTAGGGTATGTTTTTATTGTGTTGGCTCAGCCATCTGAGCCACTTTCCCGGCTGAGCTACTTGTTTTTACCCTCAGCAAACAAGGCATCGAGTTTTTTCTCGTAATCGTGATAGCCGAGGTAGTCATAGAGTTCCATACGGGTTTGCATCGTATCCACAACGGCTTTTTGGTCACCGTTTTCAAGTATTGATGTGTAGACCATTTCAGCCGCCTTGTTCATGGCTCTGAAGGCACTTAGCGGATACAGCACCATGGCCGCGCCCCATTCGCCCAACTGCTGCGTATTCCATAATTCGGTCTGGCCAAATTCGGTAATGTTGGCCAGAACAGGAACGTCCAGCGCCTGCGCAAAGGCGCGGTAGTGTTGTTCGGTTTGAACCGCTTCTGCGAAAATCCCATCAGCCCCGGCAGCAACGTAGGCCTTCGCCCGCTCAATGGCACTTTCCAAACCTTCCTGTGCAAAGGCGTCGGTGCGGGCCATGATAAAAAAGTCCGGATCGGTACGCGCATCAACTGCTGATTTTATGCGGTCGACCATTTCGTCGGTGGACACAATTTCTTTATTGGGGCGGTGGCCACAGCGTTTTTGTGCCACCTGATCTTCCATATGCACTGCCGCGGCGCCGGCTTTTTCCATGTCTTTGATGGTTTTGGCAATATTAAAGGCGCCGCCCCAACCCGTATCGATATCGACCAGTAAGGGGAGATCGCAGGCTGACGTTATACGCTGTACATCAACAATGACATCGTTAAGCGAGGTCATGCCCAAATCGGGCAAACCATAAGAGGCGTTAGCCACGCCGCCACCGGAGAGGTAAATGGCTTTGTGGCCAATTTTCTTAGCCATCATCGCGCTATAAGCATTGATGGTGCCTACGATTTGCAACGGTTGATTGTCGGCTAACGCCTGACGAAACTTTTTACCTGGGCTCATAACTGTTCTCTCGGCTTAGGGTTGGTTATTGCAATTTGCTTTCGATATTGTTCTTGGAGTAAAGGATGTGACGTCGCATGAGCATTTCGGCCAGTTCTTCGTCGCGGTTGGCGATTGCCTGAGCTATGTGCTTGTGCTCATCAAAGGCTGTGGTGACCCGTGGACCGGCCATGCCCAGCTGTACGCGGTACATCCGGATTAAATGATAGATACCGTTGACCAGCACCTCGATAAGATGCTGGTTCTTGCTGCCTAAAATAATCCGGTAATGAAAATCCAGATCACCGGCTTCCTGATAGTAAGACTCGCCACCTTTGACGGTTTGAAAATGACTGTTCAATAGCGCCTGAAGGGCAGCAATATCGTCATTACTCATGTTCTTGGCTGCCAGACGCGCGGCCATGCCTTCCAGGGCCTCGCGCACCTGATAAAGCTGAATAAGGCCTTCCGGTGTCAGTGATACCACGCGCGCGCCAATGTTGGCTTTACGTTCAACCAGATGACACGCCTCCAGGCGATTTATGGATTCACGAATTACTGCCCGGCTCACCTGATATTTTGTCGACAGTTCGGTTTCGCTGAGTTTACTCCCGGCCGCAATTGTGCCCTCAACGATATCGCTGCGTAGCTGCAGGAATGTCTTGTCTGCACTGGTAACTGCCAGTTCTGTAAAGGCTGCAATAGTCACTATCATCGACTCACTTGTAGTGGTAATGTCGACAATGTAGGCATTTTTATTGAGATTGTCAACGTCAGGAAGCGTGTATTGTCGACAACTCTGGGGTGGGTGAATTTTACCGTGCAGCGCATCGCGGGTTCTGAAACCGCGCGCAGCGTAGTCTGCGCGCCATATGGCACGCTACTCAGTGTAGCCAAAGACGGAACGCCTGGCAGAGATATGCCACCAAAGTATTAGATAGCCAGGTGGTAACAAGACATCCGCTGCCGGGGCTGGCACGCAGGCCCTGTGTTGACAGCGCCTGTTAAGACAAGTGTGTTGTTATGCGCGAGCAAATTACACGTTTAAAAGGTGACCGCTGCTAATAAATTTCAAAGGCGCGTACGACTTTGGCGACGCCATCGACGTGACGGGCAATATCCACTGCGGCGGTGGCTTCCTGGTTTGTTACCAGGCCCATTAAAAACACTTCGGAATCTTCAACGATAATGGTGATCTGCGATCCAGGTACGTTGTCAGAGGCAAGTATTTTGGTGCGAATTTTAGTCGCCAGCCATTTATCATGCAGCACACTGGTTGCGGGGATTGGTTTACCCACACGAATCTGATTGTGGATTTTGCGAATATAATCCACGCTGTTAACCAATGATTCTGCTTGCTGAATGGTTGTCTGGTCTGGTGCTTGCCCCGTTAACAGCGCCACGCGGTTATACAGAGTAATCTCAATATTGCTATTGGCACTTATTTTTTCGTCCTGGCTAATCAGGCCAGCCGCTTTGCGCCGCGCATTAAAATCATCTAACTGGGTACCGGCCGTGCGCCTATCATTAGACACCGATACTGCAGTCGCGCCCACCGCACCTACGGCCACCACAGCGCAGCCTGACAGGCCATTGAGCAATGCCAGGGTTAGGAGGGCAACAATACTACGTTTAATGTACTTAATAGACATCAGGGTCGTGGGCCGGAAATAAGCTATCATCAATACACTCACATAAACTGTGGATAACCAGTAAATGCACTTCCTGTATACGCGCCGTGCGGCTTGAAGGCACGCGTATTTCTACATCATGTTCACTCAGGAAACCCGCCATTTCGCCGCCGTCATGGCCGGTAAGAGCCACAATCGTCATATCTCTGGAGAGCGCTGCTTCCATTGCGTTAATAACGTTGCGCGAGTTTCCGCTGGTGGAAATGGCCAGCAACACATCACCGGGTTGGCCAAGTGCCCGGACTTGTTTAGAAAACACCTCGTCATAATGATAATCGTTGGCAATCGACGTTAATGTGGACGTATCTGTGGTAATGGCAATGGCCGGTAAGCTCGGTCGGTCACGTTCAAAACGGTTGAGCATTTCTGACGAGAAATGCTGTGCATCGCCGGCGGAGCCGCCGTTGCCGCAGCTGAGTATCTTATTACCTCTGATCAGCGCTTCCACCATCATGCTGGCCGCTTTATCAATTGCCGGTGGCAACATTTCTGAGGCGGCAATTTTGGTCTGAATACTTTCGGTAAAATGTGCTTTTATATTTTCTATCATTAACGTTGTGTCAATCTTATCTGTGCAGGGTGTGACAGCGAAAGATACGCTGATGCTTTTAGTGCGCTACAGTAGCAAAATGGGGGTGTCACACGCCAATGTTTTTTATCCATTCGATACGATTATCGTCAATTACAACGGCATCAAGGCGCATTGGGGCCATCGTTGGATTAATTTTGTGCTCTTTCAGATAGCGTTCTAACGCATGGCCCATGCGACGTATTTTGGCGGCATTGATCGTTTCTGCAGCGACGCCATGACTATCGCTACGTCGGTATTTTACTTCGACACAAACCCAGGTGTTATGTTCCCGCATAATGAGATCAATCTCACAACCTCGATAGCTAATGTTTCTGGCCTCAAAGCGCAGGCCGGCGTTACGTAAAAACTGTTCAGCGCGACGTTCCTGAGATGTCCCTATCCAGCGCGCCACGAGCGCTTACTCAGCAATAAGGGTAATGCGCTCTTGTGATACCACCGCTTCAGGTAGCCTGCGCACGATTTCCTTATCCTTATTAACACTGAGACTACCGGTTAAGCCCTGATACTCTAGCTGGGGTAACCCTACCAGGCTGTTAAGCCGTGGAATTAAATTATACGCATCGACACCAAACGCAAATAGCCGTTGTAACGAAGTAGGCCGCTGCGGCCATAACTGTTCTGCCTGCTGCGCCAGAGCGGGCGCCGGGTTGTCTGGTAGTACCCAGGGCATATCTAAAAAATGCAAATTCTCCAGGTCGCGCCACTGATTGCGCGACTGGGCGTAATCGACAGAACGAGACGTCGCGAAAACCGGTACCCTGACGCCGCTGAATGGGCTCAGGCTGGCTTCGATGACAGGATTCACCAGTTCTGTCTGTTCTGGTGACGTAAAAACCACAATCGCATCAATATCACGGCGATTACGCGGCAGGTCATAGAGTGTCTCGTTGGCAAAGCTTTGGATTTCTTTTATGCGGTCTTTACTCTGCGCTACGTCAAGCGCCTCCAGAATACCATCGCGTAGCGACGCATTGTCGCTATAGGTCACCTTGGTTGGCGCACTGTGTTGACGCGCGGCCAAACCGCTTGTTAAACGTTGCCATTGCTCCATGAAGGCATCCTGCATACGCTGATGCAGACTATTGGTCGAGGCTACCAGTATGGGAGAGCGATGCCCTTGTAAAAAGACCCGGTTGGCCAGTTGTCTGGCTTCATCTTCGGGCGCCAGTGCATAGTAAATCTGGCTGCTGTAGCGGGCTGGCAACAACTCAACAGGCTGCTTGGGAGAGTCACCCAGCACAGGCTTATCGGAAGACGCAGCCAGCGCCGTATTTATTACCGAAGGGCGATTAAGTGTCAGGATCTGCGCCGATGCTGGCAGTTGGGATAAGAGCGCATCAACATTTTCTTTTAACAACGGGCCAATAATCCAGTCTGCTGAAGAGGACTTTTCAATGAGCTCAGCAGTGGTTGCGGTATTGGTATCAATAAACTGCAGCTGCGCCGGCGCTACGTCTTTTATACGGCTGGTTTCGCCAAAGTAAGCTGCCAGTATGCCTTCTTTAATCGCCATTCCGGTTACCTGCAGGCGTCCGCTGAGCGGCAGCATAACAACGATGTTATCGCGTTTGCCGGGCTCCAGCTTTTCGGGATGGTTGAGGTTATCCGGCCAGTTAGCGACTAACGGATGGCCTCTGAACACCTGTTGAAACTGCGCCAGTTGCTGTGATAACTGGTCTGGATTAAAACCATAGTCGAGAATCAGTTGTCGCAAAGAGACATAAGGCGCTAGTTGGCTGTGTTGAGCTGAGCTGGCAAGCTGCTCCGGAGAGCTTTGGTTTACCCAGGCCCAGGCTTGTGCGATATTGTCGGGTGCGTTCGGGTCGCTCATTAGCAGGGCGTTGGCGGCCTCAATCCACTCACCTAAGCGGGCATATTCCAGTGCCATCAGGCGATACTGCTGTTGCTGTAAATCTGGCTCAGTTGTGGTGACAGACTGCAATAACCGGAGTCGTTGCTGACTGCCCACTTTATTGTCGTTTTGGTAAAGCTCTGCCAGTAACAGGTTGTACCGATTGCGTTGTGAGGGCGTACCGAGGGAACCGCGAATAGTAAATAAAATTTGCCTGGCCTGCGCCAGTTGGCCCAGTTCTGCATAGCTTTGTGCTGCTTTTAGCAGTAAATCGTTGCGCGCATCACGCTCTTCGCCTTGTTGCCAGACACGTTGTGCCTCGGCAAGCCATTGTTCTGGTTGTAATGAGGGGGCTTGCTGGCTGGTAGTTTCCTGGTTTTGCGTGGGTGTAGCGACTGGCAAAGACGAGGTTTTCGGCGTAGAGCCGCAGCCGCCCAGAAGCAGCAGGGTAAATGTTCCAACGAGTAACCAGACTTGTTTTCGCGTCATAATTTCCAGCTTGATTTGTATCATTACCACAGAGCATTTAGTGTATCGCACTGAAAGGTAAAAGCCATCGTTAGGTTAAAAATCTGTACTTACGGCGAGTGCATCGGGGTGAGAGAAAGTGATGCGTCCCCTCACACTGCACAAAATGGCAACGCTTAGACCGATTTAATAGCGCTAATGGTGACAAGCGATTTGCGTGCTACGCACAAACAGGTATATTGACAACCCGAAACAGTTCACGGAATTAACGGCTATGACATCCGCTCCACTTTATATCGTGCCAACCCCAATAGGCAATCTGCAGGATATTACGCAGCGCGCGCTGACGGTGCTTAACGAAGTGCACTGGATAGCAGCTGAAGATACCAGGCATAGCCAAAAACTGCTGCAACACTTTAGTATTCAGGCCAAAACGCTGTCGCTGCATGATCACAACGAAGAAAAACGCACCGAGATGCTGTGTAAAAAATTACAGGCCGGCGAATCAGTGGCGTTAATCAGTGATGCGGGAACACCGCTTATCAGCGATCCGGGGTTTGTACTGGTGCGTGCTTGCCGTGCACAAAACATCGATGTAATCGCATTACCCGGCCCGTGCGCGGCGATCACCGCCCTGAGTGCCTCGGGGCTTTCCACTGACCGGTTTATTTTTGAAGGCTTTTTACCGGTTAAAACCCAGGCGCGCAAAACCATCCTGGAAACCTTGCTGGATCGTAGCTGCACCAGCGTATTTTACGAAGCGCCACGGCGCATAGTGGATACCGTTACCGATATCAAGGAGACGCTGGGTGACGACCGCCAGTTGGTGCTTGCTAAAGAACTCACCAAAACCTTTGAGCGCTATATTTGTGACACGCCGGATGGGGTGCTGGCCTGGCTGCGAGCAGATCCTGTCCATCAAAAAGGCGAGTTTGTGCTGATGGTTAGCGGCGCGCCGCGACAAACCGACGCGCTGCCTGCCGATGCCATGGCCTTGCTTAAACGGTTAAAACAGGATTTACCGCTAAAAAAAGCCGCTGCTATTGTTGCAGATCATTATCAGCTCAAGAAAAACGCTTTGTACCAGGCAGGATTAGCTTTAGACTAATTTAGCCAACAGGCGTGATGCAAGAGACATCATAGGAGTTTGCGTTGCCTGGGACCTCATTGACGATGAAGTCTCTGGCAGACGTAATAACCATCACATTTTCTCTGCGGTTGAAATTCACTTATTTCACCTTCATGGTGATAGTTCAGGTACATAGTATTGCTAAGTGGGGAACTGCGCATGCGTGAAAGAACGCTGAATATCGATATGGATCATGGCAACTGGATGGTTAACATCATCAATGAGCATGACGACAATGGCGTATACGAACTGGTGTCGCCGGCAAAATCAGCACCGGTGCATATACATGATGAGCACCTCAGTGGCTTTGAATACAGCATTACCGGTAAAGCAAATAGCCCCTTTACTATTCGATTAGATGACACGGTATTAGCCGAAGGAAAAATCAGCGCCAGCGGCATAAGCCGGGGACGCGGCGTGATATAACAGCTCAGGCAAGGCTAACCGGGTTTTAAACCGCAGCGATCTGTCCAGGTAACAGCCGTGGCAGGGCACGTCCTATGACCTTCAGAATCCGTATGGCAGAGCGTGACGTTGCGGGTAAACTGACAAAACGACGAGTCGGGAGCCGTTTTAATAGCAGTTCCCACAAATGGATTGTTAAAACTGCCATGGCCGCCGCCTTCTGTGGCTGTAGTGGTATCCGGCTCACTCTTTTCGCGAAGAAGTTCTGTTAAACAACTGGATATACCGCCATCCGTTAAATCAGTGGCGTTGCCGCCGAATAATTCACCGTACTGAAACCCGTCAATTTTAGTGAAAGCTTTGTGTAACGTTAAATTAAAAAGAGGGTGAACTGTGTTGGCGGGATTATTAGCGAAGTTGACGTTAAATGCGATCCGGTTGTCGAAACTGTCACCCCACAGCGCAAGTAAATTATGCTGTGCATACTGCGAAATAACACTACTGTCTGCTTTGAATTCAGCGCGTAAGCGGGTGGCTAGTTTATGTTTTATCTCTCTTTCATGGCCCAAATTTTTAAAATAATACGCAGGGTGGCTGGCGCAACTGTCATGCGGTGTATCATTCTGACTAGCTGTGCCGTAAGGCATTTCACTCACTCTGGATTGCGCAAGCTCAGCGCTTTCTGCTGATACTTTATTCACTGCTTGCTCCAGATCCGCATAAAACTCGAAATACTTGTCTATTAAGACGCGCTCATCAGGTAAAACACGGGAAGGTACAACGCTTACAACAGGCAGGTTTTGTGCATCAATACGGGTGGTTACCTCGAACTTAAAGACTTTTTTGTTGCTATGCACAGGAACGAATATAGTTTTACTGACCGGGTCACACATTGATTCCGCGGGACTTTTACTATCGGTTTTACAATCATTGTCCGGCGCATTTTCGGTGGCTATCTTAGTGGCAGCCTGAAAATCACAATTGTCACATGCATAGGCTTTATGTTGAACCTGATTGCTATTTTTAGGCTCAGAGGCAACAGTGGAAGGGCTAACAAGCCACAATAAGAGGGTAGAGTAGTATATTACTCGATTTGTCATGGTTGATAATCCTTTATCAGTGACGGCGGCTTTATTACCACCAGGCTTTGTTGACGTTATCATTGGTGACCGGGATATGCCACTCATAACGCAGTGAAGCCCAAATGAGTCATTCATATATTGATGCGCACCTGCTGTAAAGCTCTACAGGCGCGCTGCATAATATTAACTATTTATGCGACAGGTCTTAATCTGGCTCAGGATAACCGTGACTTAAAGTCGCTGTAGTTAAACTCGCGGATAAGTTCAAACTCACCATCTTGCCGTAAAATGCCAATGGCAGGGTGCTGAACACCGTTGAAAAACGTGGTTTTTACCATGGTGTAATGCATCATATCTTCAAACTGCAGTTTGTCGCCCACCTGTAAAGGTTTTGCAAAACTGTAGGTATCAATGACATCGCCGGCCAGGCAGGAATTACCGCCTAACTTGATATCAAACCCCAGTTCGCCCGGCTCACCGCCGCCTACAATGGCTGGTCGGTAGGGCATTTCTAACACATCAGGCATATGCGCCGTGGCGGAGATATCCAAAATGGCAATAGGACCCTGGTTGTCAACGATATCGACGACTTCGGCGATTAGCGGGCCGGTTTGCCATGCCACCGCCGAGCCGGGTTCTAATATGATATCCAGATTGGGGTACTTGGCTTTAAAAGCCGCCAGGGTACTAATTAAATGCTCTACGTCATAACCTTTGCGGGTCATTAAATGACCGCCGCCCAGGTTAAGCCATTTCAACTGGCTCAGCCATTGTCCGAAGCGTTTTTCGATGGCTTCCAGTGTACGGGCAGTGGCAAAAGAGTCGCATTCGCACAGATTGTGGCAATGAAAGCCATCAATACCGGTCAAATCAACGCCGTTGAGTTCACTGGCCCGGATACCCAGTCTTGAGCCTGGGGCCGCAGGGTCGTACAGCGGTGTATCTGCTTCCTGGTGCTCCGGGTTAATACGCAGACCCAGTGACACCCCTGGCAAATCCTCGTGGTAGCGTTGCCACTGGCCAATGCTGTTAAAGGACAGGTGATTAACCAGGCCCGCTAACTCGGCAATTTCCTGTGGCTTGTAAGCCGGCGCGTAGGCGTGAACTTCTTTGCCCATTTCGCTGGCGAGTTTAGCTTCCCATACAGAGCTGGCTGTCGCGCCATGTAAGTACTGGCCGATAATGTCAAAACACGACCACATGGAAAAGCCCTTCAGAGCCAGAATAATCCGCGCCCCGGATCGAGCCTGAACGTCTTTCATTAAGCGCAGGTTTTCAACTAACCGGGCTTCTTCCAGTACATAGCACGGCGATGGAATATCCGTGCGTTGGGTTAAATCAGTCACGCCTGCTCTCCTGCCTAACGGCTAAATGGGCTCTTATCGCATTCCAGCACATGCCATGGTAAACCATGCTTGTTAAGCTCATCCATAAACGGGTCTGGATCGAATTGCTCCATGTTCCATACGCCCGGTTGCTTCCATTTGCCCTGTAACATCATCATTGCGCCAATCATGGCCGGTACTCCGGTGGTGTAAGACACCGCCTGAGCGCCGACTTCTTCATTACATACGGCGTGATCGCAGTTGTTGTAAATGAAGATGGTTTTTTCTTTACCGTCTTTAATACCGGTAATGTAAGTGCCAATACAGGTCATGCCGGTATAACCTTCCGCCAGTGACCCCGGGTTTGGCAATACGGCTTTTAAAAACTCCAGCGGCACGATTTGCTGGCCCTGAAACTCAACCGGCTCAATGCTTGTCATACCAATGCCTTCGAGCACTTTCAGGTGGTTAAGATAGGCATCGCCAAAGGTCATCCAGAAACGTGCGCGTTTAAGGGTTGGAAAATGCTTAACAATGGATTCCAACTCTTCGTGGAACATCAGGTACGATGCGCGAACGCCAATGTTCTGATAATCCAAATCTTCACGCACACTTAGCGGATCGGTTTCTTTCCATTCGCCATTTTCCCAGTAGCGGCCGCGCTGGGTAATTTCGCGGATGTTGATTTCCGGATTGAAGTTGGTCGCAAAGGCCTGGCCGTGATCGCCACCATTACAGTCAACGATGTCCAGATAATGAATTTCATCAAAGTAATGCTTGGCGGCATAGGCGGTATAAACGTTGGTTACGCCCGGATCAAAACCACTGCCCAGCAGCGCCATAATGCCAGCATCTTTAAACTTATCCTGATATGCCCACTGCCAGGAATACTCAAACTTGGCAACGTCTTTTGGCTCGTAATTGGCGGTGTCCAGATAATCGGTTTGCGTGGCCAGACAGGCGTCCATTATCGGTAAATCCTGATACGGTAACGCCAGGTTAATGACCAAATCGGGTTTAACCTCATTGATCAATGCCTCAACGTCTTTGGCATTGTCGGCATCTACGGCATAAACCGCTTTAACCCGGTCGGCGCCGACTTCTTTTTGCAGTGCTTCGCACTTGGATACGGTGCGGCTGGCAAGATATATTTCGTCAAAATATTCAGGCAGGCGGGCACACTTTTTAATCGTTACAGCGGCCACGCCACCGGCACCAATAATCAGAACACGAGACATATTTTTTATCCCTTTTAATAAGATTTAAAATTTGCGTTGAATGCTAACAGACGGCGTAAAATTGGCAAGCAAAGTTACATGCTGAAAACATAAAGGATAGTGCATTAGCAGGGGCTTGCATGAATAACACTGGCGGTTATTTCTCTACCAACGGAGGGGCCAGGATAACCTGTTGATTTTTTCGGTAATACGGGTAAACCACGGAGCGTTCCGGGCGGTTGGGTTCGCACAGCGTAATGACGATGGCATCCTGGGCTTGTTTTTCGTTGATCTCAATTTGTGCGGCATACACCAATGTGGCATATGCGTCATTGTCGGTAATGTTATCGATGATCCGCCATTGCAGGTGCTCCAGGATTTGCATCTCACCCGGATTCTCTACCCCGTAGTCTTCACTGAATAAGCAACCAATACGACCATTTTCGTAGATTGCGGCAAAGGGATAAAAGGTGTTTTCTACCCTGAGCAGGGTTTTGCAAAGTACCAGAGAACGGTCAATTAGCAACTGACTTGGACGTGAAAAAACAATATGGCCATCACTCATAGAAGCTCCCGGTTAGTTACTTTTAAATTGAAACGTCAAATGTTGCCTGCAGGATCAGAACGACTGCCTTGTAAACCACCTGTATGCAAAATGACGATGTTGTCACCCGGAGTAAAAAAGCCGTCTTCCAAAAGGTGTTTTACGGCGTAAAACACCTTGCCGGAATAAACAGGCTCAACTGCCAACTCATGCTCCTTTAATAGCTCATCACAAAAGGATGTTAAAGCAGGTGAACGCCTGGCGTATCCACCGTGATGAAACTGATGCAATATTTGCCATTGTGTGGCAGGTAACATGCTATTTTGCTGGTGGCGCGTTGAAAAATCGGGTAAAAACTGCGCAACCAGATCCTCAAGATACCCAACCCCGTTAAGAACTGCAATACCCAGTGCAGACTGGTGTGGTGCGAGGCCGCTAACGATCCCTGCCATGGTTGCGCCGCTGGCGACCGGGGTAATGATGGTATTAAAGGGGTGGGGAGAAATTTCCGCCAGCAGTTGCCGAACGCCTGACAGCGCCGACAATTGGCTGCCACCCTCAGGTATAATCAAAGCCCCGGGGGCATCCTGTTGCAAAGTGGCCAGGTAGTCGGGATCGTGACGACGATGATATTCTGCCTTGGTGACATACCTGATGGTTGCCTGCCAGGTCGCTAAATCGGTTAGCATTGGCGTCGGATTAGCCTGGTAATTGCCGCGCACAATCGCTGTAAAAGCAATGTCTAACTGCCGGCAGCACCAGCCAAGCGCATGCAAGTGATTAGAATAGCCTCCACCAAAACTTATAATGTGGCGTTTTGATGCTGGTCGCTCATGCAAAAATGTATGCAGGACGTCGCTCAGTTTGCGCCATTTATTACCCGATATAATGGGATGGATGAGATCATCACGCTTGATCCACATTGAGACTTTGTTAGCGCCTGGCCAATCCGGGGTAAATGCCGTGAGTGGAGAAGGCAGATTTAATCCCAGGCGCGCAGGCAAATTATCACAAGACATATTGAAGAGCAGTCACATAACAGTTTGATAGGCAGCAGATTAGGGGGGATGGGAGCAAAACGCAATTGCAGTGATCACTAATAGCATCATACCGGTATAAATGATCATATCACTCAGGTAATCAGGACAATGTTAAATAAACTGCTATCGACATCCGCTGCTGCTTTGCTGTTAAGTGTTGCTATGCCAGCCAGCGCTGCTGTTCCGTCATTGGTGACCGATGCGGTACCCAATGCACAACTGGCCGGTCAGGCCCGCTACTCTTATTTATTCTGGGATGTATACGACGCGGCATTGTACGCGCCGCAGGGACGCTGGCATCAGACCCGGCCGTTTGCGCTGACACTGACTTATCTGCGCGATTTTGACGGTGCTGAAATTGCCGAGCGCTCGGTCAAAGAAATGCGCGCCCAAGGGTTCAGCGATAACGAAAGTTTACAGCGCTGGCAAAAAGCGATGACAGAGTTGTTTCCCGATGTCTCCGAAAACGACACTATCGCCGGCGTTGCGACTGCCGCAGGCACGTCGCGGTTTTACTTCAATGGTGAGTTTCTGGGTGAAATAGAGGAGCAGGCTTTTACCGAATGGTTTTTCAACATCTGGCTAGGTCCGAAGACCACTGAGCCGGATTTCAGAGCTAAACTACTTAATCTCAAGGAGGCCTCATGAGCCGCATAGCACTAGTATTGTTGGGTATTTTATTGTTGGGCGGGTGCAGCGCATCCATTGATGGTTCAAGCTATACCAGCCAAACCCCGGCGTTATCGCTGGAACAATTTTTTGACGGCAAGGTAAAAGCGTGGGGCATAGTGCAAAATCGCTCTGGTGATGTCGTTCAGCGGTTTACGGTGGATATACAAGGCCGAATGGATGGCGATACACTGATACTGGATGAAACATTTCACTACGAGGTGGGCGACGGCCCCGATAAGCGGGTTTGGCGTATTACGCCAACCGGTAACGGTGAATATGATGGTGCTGCCGGTGATATACTTGGCACCGCCAAGGGCGTATCCTATGGCAATGCGTTCAATTTTCGCTACGAGATGGATTTACCGGTGGATGATACCACCTATCAGGTCGCCTTCGACGATTGGTTCTGGGCATTTGAAGACGGCACGTTAATGAATCGCTCGTACGTTAAGAAGTTTGGACTGGTAATGGCGGAAGTGACTATTTTTATGCAACAACAGCCATAAACTAACAACTCAACATGACTCAGGGATGTAATGAATGACCATATTTATACTGTGCTTACTGCTCGTTTGCGTAATGCCGTTTCTGGCTAAGATCCCCCTTGCCTGGGCAATGCAACAACAAGACGGGTATGATAACCACCATCCGCGTGCGCAGCAGCAGGCGCTGACAGGCTTCGGCGCCCGCGCGAATGCTGCACATTATAACTGTTTTGAGGCTATCACCTATTTTGCGCCCGCGGCATTAACCGTGCTGGCACTGTCATCAATTGGCGCACTGCACATGTGGTTAGCGGTTGCCTTTGTTGTGCTCAGAGTGATTTATCTGTTTTGCTACTGGTATGACATCGACAAGGTACGTAGCCTTTGCTTTATTGGCGGGCTCGGCATTAGCGTAGCGCTGTTTTTATCGGTTTTGTAACAGCACGTTGGTAAATTTTAGTCTTCTCTGTGGTGACGAGGGAAACGCCGTGACCGGGGATAGGGGGTAAAGTTATGAATAGCGCCATTTGCCACTTTTTGTTGAGTGCGTTGCCAATACTCCGGTGTCATCAGATCACCATGGAGCGCTTTCAGCATTGCCTTAAACGGGCGCTTACCCACTATGAAGTGTTCAAACTGTTCGGGGAATACGTCATTGGGTGCCACCGACAGAGTATCTAAGGCATAGGGGTCATCGCTCACCGGCAACCGACGGAAGTGACGTTCGTGCATCAGGCAGATTTCATCGTAATCATAAAAAATAACGCGGCCGTTGCGGGTAATACCAAAGTTTTTATGCAGCATGTCGCCGGGAAAAATATTCGCCAGTGCAATTTGTTTAATACAGGTACCTAAATCGTCGATAGCGTCCTGCAGTTTTTGCGGATCGGTCTCCTGCTGTAGGAAGATATTCAGCGGTGTCATTTTCCGCTCAATGTAGAGGTGTTTGATAATCAGCTCGTCGGCGGTTAGCTCAATACTGCTCGCGCAGGTTTCCTGCAGCTCATTGAGCAATTCGCTGCCAACGCGCGCAAGCGGCAGGCGAAAATTAACATATTCATGGGTGTCTGCCATACGGCCAACGCGGTCTGACATCTTAACCAGCTTGTAGCGGTCAACCACGTGTTCGCGGGTTATTTTTTTGCTCTCGCCAAATTCGTCTTTAATGATCTTAAACACCACCCCATAAGATGGCAGGTGAAATACCATCATGACTAAACCGCGGATCCCCGGTGCGACTTCAAACATATCGTCAGACTGAGCCAGGTGGGTTAAAAAGTTACGATAAAACGCCGTTTTGCCGTGTTTGTAGTGGCCCAGCGCTATAAACAGTTCAAACACTTTTTTGTTAGGCATTAGTTCATGTAAAAACGCCACCAGTTCGCTGGGATACTGGGTGTCGGTCATAAAGTAACTGCGCGCAAAGCCAAAAATAATACTCAGATCATGGCGTTGGGTGAGCAATGCATCTACAAACAACTGATGTGTGTCGTTGGTATGTAATGCAATGACGAAAGGCAGCGTACGGGTTGGCATACAGATCCGCCCAATCAGGTATGCTGCCTGACCACGGTAGAATACTGATTTGAGCATTTCAACGGCGGCAACACTGGCCAGTGCAGAGTTGCTCAGACGCTGTCGCAAGGCCTTGTCCAAGCGCTGCATATCCCGCTCGCGATCTTCAAAGTCAATTTTGAAGCGGTAGCAGGAAAATATGGACTCGTACATTTCCCTCACGGTGGTTGTGGTGTCAAAACTGTGGATCACTTTGTGGCGATCCTGACCTGCCAGAAAACAGCGGCTGGAGAGCACAAACATGACATCATTGTTGATGGACTTATGCCGAAAAACCTTACCTATTACCGAATTGTAAAACGTCTCAGCCAGTTCGTACTGGGGGTGGTTTTCAATAAGTGCCGCATACGCTTTTTTAAGCTGGTGCCAGAAATCGGCATCGTTGCGGTGTACCATAATTTGTTCGTAGAGTTCGGCAACGGCGTCTGCAAGGCTTTGTTCATACAACGTAATGCGCTCTTTTGAGGCTGCCAGTACGTGTTGCCACTGACCCTTTTCAAACCGCTCCTTGGCACCCCGGGTAACACGGCTAAACCAACGATAATTTTTGTCAAAGCTGATCATTATCTGGTAGGCCATTTTTTTTACTTGTGCCTGGTCTGCCACGGTATTAACCCTGTTCTTTGCTCGTGCTAATACGATAGCACAGACGAATCTGCGCGCTAGGCAGTTTGCCGTGACATTGACATAAATCAGTATGAATGATCGTGCTCTGGCTTACACTCAGCACGGTACACAGGAGGAACACATGAACAAAGTAGCACACGGTATATCAATTGGTATTGAGCGAATCGATAACACTTTATATGTGTCGATGAAGGCCATCGGTAAACTGACCCACCGCGACTATGAAGCCTTCACCCCCCTGCTGGAGGGGGCTCTGGCGAGTATCGCATCACCGCAAATCAGGCTGCTATTTGATGCCACCGAGTTTACCGGCTGGGAAATGCGAGCGGCCTGGGATGACTTCAAAATAGGTTTGCGTCACGGCAGCGAATTCAGCAAGGTAGCGATAGTCGGCCAGGAAAACTGGCAGGCGCTGATGGCCGCCATTGGCAACTGGTTTGTCAGTGGTGAAGTTGTTTTCTTTACCGACACCCAGTTGGCACTTAACTGGTTGTGTGAATAATCTGACAGCCTGGTTGCAGTGATGCCTGTAGCTAAGGGTAATCGATGCCCCGACGCGGGCAACACACGCGCGTGGGTGGCCAGTATATTACCGGGCCTGACGGCGCACCGCGCCTTTTACCGTTAAGTTGTGCAAATTAATTGTATTCGCTGCTGATTTTTCGGCAGAATAGCGACAAATTATAATAGTGACCGTGAGGTGAGCGACTCACCCTGCGAGCAATCATCATCATGAGGGAAACAATGGCGTCGCCGAAATTTCACAATACGTTAAGACAATATCACCGGTGGGTGGGTTTTTTTCTGGCCGGTATTATGGCTGTTTATGCACTAAGTGGTGTATTGCTCATTTTTCGTAAAACCGATTTTCTGAAGTTTGAACAGGCGTCATACCGTCAGTTGGAATCCGGACTGAGCGGCAAAGCCCTGGGCGAACAGCTGCGAATTCGGGGCTTTGAAGTGGAAGAGGACACCGACGGAGTGATTACTTTCGCCCAGGGCCGCTACAACAAGCAAAGTGGCGAAGCGATGGTGCTTAACAAGGATTATCCGTTTCCATTAAATAGAATGGTTAAGTTACACAAAGCCACTACCAGTAGTCCGTTGTTTATTATGAATATCGCCTTTGGCGTAGGCTTGTTATTCTTTGTTGTGTCTGCCTTTTTAATGTTTTTACCCCGTGCTTTACCGTTTAAAAACGGCCTTAAAATAGCGGGGGTAGGGTTTGTGTTTGCGGTACTGGTCGTGTTGTTCGGCAGTTAAGCGCATGTTGCCTGGCCCCGGCTTAATTGTGGTGCGATTGATGAATAGCGAATCCTGCAACACTCTATGGGGCTGTTGTACCCAGAAGTATCAATGGCAAAGATGGCGCTGGAAGTAGCGGCCTTTGTCGTGATATTATGCGCGACCAAAATAAAGATTCCCGCCCGTAGATGGCAAGGGAACGGTCTTAAAATTGTGCAATGGCTGTTGACATATAGACGTCTATACGGCAAATTGACCACATGAAGACGATAATGAGCACCACCGGCATGATTATTACCACCTCTTTGAGGGCGGTCGCTGGCTAGTGCGCGTAAGCAAACAGACATCGAAAGCCCGCCCTGACAAGAGCGGGTTTTTTTTTGCGATAAAAAAACGAGGGGCGGTTAGCCCACAACCAATGCAGTCAAGGAGCATTCAATGAAAGTCTTAAAGTTTGGTGGTTCATCTCTGGCCGATGCACAGCGTTATTTGCGAGTGACTGAGATTAGCCTGACGACCCACCAGGCAAACGGCGCCGCTGTTGTGTTGTCGGCTCCGAAAGGCGTGACGAACGCGTTGGGCGAACTGTGTGAACAAGCGGCTGCAGGTGAAGATTACCTGCCGTTGTTCGAACAGTTAAATGACAAACTGACCGGCATTGCCAGCGAATTAAATTCTCAGCTTGAAGGCTTTGCCTATGAGCCTCTCAGCCAGTTTATTGATACCCGCTTAGCCGATCTTAAAAAGCAATTGCAGGGCATTGCGTTACTGGGGTGCTCTCCTGATCCCGTGACAGCCGGTATTATGAGCCTGGGCGAATATGTCAGCGTTAACTTGTTCAGTGCTATTTTAACTGCAAAAGGAATCGCTAATCAGGTGCTCGACCCCGTCGACTACGTGATTGCCGATGGCAACTATCTCGACAGTATTGCCGATGTAGCCTTAAGTAAGGCGAACTTCAGCGAAGTGGTCACTGACGGCAGTGCATTATTGATTATGCCAGGCTTTGTGGCGGCCAACGAACTGGGCGAAAAAGTCACCCTGGGCCGCAATGGGTCAGATTACTCTGCGGCCATCCTCGCGGCCTGTATAGATGCAGAGTGCTGTGAAATATGGACCGATGTGGATGGTGTGTATAACGCCGATCCAAATCAGGTTGAAGGCGCTGTATTACTCGACAAACTAACCTACCAGGAAGCCATGGAGTTGTCCTATTTCGGGGCGAAAGTATTGCACCCGAAAACCATCGGCCCCATTGCGCAGCATCATATTCCGTGCTTAATTCGTAACACCTTAAATCCCAGTGCGCCGGGCACATTAATCAGTAATGAAGCCAGTACTACCTGGACCAGTGTTAAAGGTATTTCGCAGCTCGATAACATTACCATGTTCAATGTTGCCGGACCGGGAATGAAAGGCATGGTGGGCATGGCCAGTCGCGTTTTTGAAGTCATGTCCAATGCGCATATATCGATTAGCCTGATCACTCAGTCAAGCTCTGAATACTCCATTAGTTTTTGTATATCCAGCAAAGACGCTTCGCGCGCCCTGACATTACTTGAAGATGCCTTTGTATTAGAACTTCAGAATCAGTTGCTTGACCCGATTGAAGTTCGCCACGAACTCGCCATCGTGACCCTGGTAGGGGATGGCATGCGCCACACCAAAGGGTTGGCAGCGCGCTTCTTCAACTCGCTGGCGCAGGCGCGGGTGAATAATATTGCAATCGCGCAGGGCTCATCAGAGCGGTCTATTTCGACTGTGATAGAAGCCAAACGCGCTAAAAAAGCGGTTAAGGTTATTCACCAGAACTTCTTCTCTGATTTGCATACCATCGACATTTTCCTGGTCGGTTGTGGTGTGGTAGGCGCTGAGTTACTGGCGCAAATAGCCAAGCAGCAGCCAACCTTGTTAGCACGCAATATTCAGGTGCGGGTCTACGGTATTGCGAACAGCCGTAAATTATTACTCGACGCTCAGGGTGTTGACGTTGATGGTGACTGGAAGTCGCTGCTGGCTGAGGCTAACGAAACGTTTTCTGTTGAGCGCTTAAATGAATTTGTGAACAGCAATGCACTGGTTAACCCGGTGATTGTCGACTGTACCAGCAACGCCAGTATCGCCAGCCAGTATGTGGACATGATGGAGAACGGCTTCCACGTGGTAACACCCAATAAAAAAGCTAATACCGACAGCCTGGCCTATTACAAAAAGTTGCGAAAAACGGCGCTGCAAACCAATCGTCAGTATTTGTATGAGACCACCGTTGGTGCTGGCTTACCGGTTATTGATAACCTGCAAAAGCTATTTATTGCAGGCGACGTACTGCATCGTTTTGAAGGTATCTTGTCGGGCAGCTTGTCGTATGTGTTTGGTAAGCTTGAAGAAGGGCTGTCATTATCAGAGGCCACCAATACGGCCAAGAAAAACGGCTTTACAGAGCCAGATCCGCGCGATGATTTAAGCGGTATGGACGTGGCAAGAAAGCTACTAATTATGGCCCGCGAGGCGGATCTAGAGTTAGAGCTTGATGATATCGAGATCGAATCCGTTCTGCCTGCAGGGTTTGCCGAAGACTGTGATGTTGCCAGTTTTATGGAGCAATTGCCTCAACTGGATGATGATTTTGCAGCCCGTGTTGAAAGTGCTGCCGCAGAAGGTAAAGTATTACGCTACATTGGTGCCATTGAAGGCGATAAGTGTAAAGTCACCATCCAGGCTGTGCCTAAGTCGCACCCGTTAGCGGCGGTAAAAGACGGTGAAAATGCGCTGGCGATTCATAGTGATTACTATACGCCTATCCCTTATGTAATTCGTGGTTATGGTGCTGGCGCTACCGTAACGGCCGCAGGCGTGTTTGCAGATATTCTGCGTACCATGCCCTGGAAGCAAAACGTGCATTAAACCGGTTCAGAGATTAGATAAATGAAAACAACCAGAGCATATGCACCCGCATCAATTGGCAATATCAGCCTCGGTTTTGATGTGCTGGGCGCAGCCCTACAACCCCTGGATGGCAGTTTGCTGGGGGACGAAGTCATTATCAGCGATGCTGATGAATTTGGTTTAACGGTAGCCGGCGTTTTTGCCCATAAGCTACCGGCCAATCCCGACGAAAACATCGTTACCGATTGCTATCGCTATTTTTCCAAAGCGATGCTGGCGAAAGGGCTTAACATCACGCCCATCCATATTACATTATTAAAGTCACTGCCGATTGGCAGTGGTCTTGGCTCAAGCGCCAGCTCTATTGTGGCGGCGTTTCACGGCTTAAATGAGCACTTTGGTCAGCCCTTTGATCAGACCACCATGCTGACTATGATGGGCGAGCTGGAAGGGCAGATAAGTGGCAGTATTCACTATGATAATGTGGCGCCCTGTTACCTTGGTGGTATGACGTTGATGACTGGCCAGGACGATCCGGTTACTGTCTCGTTACCGGTGGTGAAAAGCTGGTACTGGGTAACCTGTTATTCTGGGATCAGTGTGTCGACCTCAGCGGCACGGAATATATTGCCCAATGCTGTGCCACTCAAAGATACCCTCACCTTTGGTCGTCAGTTAGGCATATTTGTACATGCCCTGCATACGGATGACTACGCGATGGCTGCCAGTGTGATGCAGGACGTCATTGCCGAGCCTTATCGTAAGTCGCTGTTGCCTGCGTTTGATGAAGCGCGCGATTACAGTATGGCAAACGGGGCGCTGGCGTTTGGTATTTCAGGCTCCGGGCCAACCGTGTTTGCGGTGTGTGATGACTACCGTCAGGCGAATGATATTTCAAACTGGCTGAGTGAACACTATATTCAAAATGAAGATGGATTTAGCCATGTATGCCGAATTCCCGCCCAAGGGGCCGGTTCTCAGCAGGAACAAGAGTAAGGTAGAAAATACGTGCAATTGGTAAATTTAAAAGACGCAAGCGAACAGGTTTCCTTTGCGCAAGCGGTAAAACAAGGGCTCGGACGTAATCAGGGGTTGTTTTTTCCCACAGACATTCCCAAACTTGACAACATTGATGAGCTGTTGGCAATGCCGTTTGTGGAGCGCTCAACAGCCATTCTGTCGGCTTTTATTGGCGATGAGCTGGGCACCGAAACCGTTGCTGAGATTGTTAAAGAGGCCTTTACGTTTCCGGCCAAGGTTGAGCAGGTTAATGATAAAACCTTTTGTCTGGAGCTGTTTCATGGCCCGACACTGGCGTTCAAGGACTTTGGCGGACGCTTTATGGCCCAGTGCCTGGTACGCATCAGCGATGGCGCGCCAATCACCATTTTAACCGCGACCTCTGGCGACACCGGTGCGGCCGTGGCCCATGCCTTCCACGGATTGGATAACATCAATGTAGTGATATTATTCCCGAAAGGGAAAATCAGCCAGTTACAGCAAAAACTGTTTACCACCCTTGGCGACAACATTCACACTGTGGCCATCGAAAGTGACTTCGATGCGTGTCAGAGCATGGTAAAACAGGCGTTTGACGATGTTGATGTGCGTGAAGGGCTGCATTTAAACTCGGCAAACTCCATTAACATCAGTCGCTTATTGGCGCAGGTGTGTTACTACTTTGAAGCCGTTGCCCAATTACCGGCTGACAAGCGCGATAAAGCCGTATTTTCGGTGCCAAGTGGCAACTTTGGTAACCTCACCGCGGGCATGATTGCCAAAGCTATGGGACTGCCGATTAAGCGTTTTATCGCTGCCACCAATCTTAACGACACCGTGCCCCGCTATCTTAAAACCGGCGAGTGGGCACCAAAGTCGACCATTGCCACCATGTCCAACGCTATGGATGTGAGCCAGCCGAACAACTGGCCGCGTATCGAAGCACTGGTAGAGCGCGGCTATATTGATAAATCAATATTACGTGGTGAGTCGGTTGATGAAGAGTATACCCAACTGGCCATGCGTCAGTTATTGAAAGAAGGTTATACCAGTGAGCCACATGCTGCGATTGCGTTTCGTGCTGTCAGCCATGATTTGAAAGACGACGAAGTGGGGGTGTTTTTGGGCACTGCCCATCCGGCTAAGTTCAGAGAAACGGTGGAAAACGTGCTGGGAACGCCGTTGAATCTGCCTAAAGCGCTGGCCGACTGTGCCAATATGGATAGTCTGGAGACAGAGTTAGATGCCGACTACGCCACCTTAAAAGCACACATGTTTGCGCAGTTGAAAGGCGAATAAATAATGGCTGACTGGCAGTCTGTGTTAGGCGCACAAAAAGAAGCCGACTATTTTGTGCAACTGATGGCCAGAATTAAAGCCGAGCGGGAGGCGGGTAAAGTGATTTATCCGCCTCAGGCCGATGTGTTTAATGCCCTTAAACTGACACCACTGGCGTCGGTAAAGGTTGTGATACTTGGTCAGGATCCTTATCACGGGCCCGATCAGGCCCACGGTTTGTGCTTTTCGGTGCAACAGGGGGTAAAGACACCACCGTCGCTGGTTAACATTTACAAGGAGTTAGCCCAGGATATCCCAGACTTCACGGTTCCGTCTCACGGAAACCTGACAAGTTGGGCGGAGCAGGGGGTGTTACTGCTTAATACGGTTTTAACAGTTGAGCAGGGCGCAGCTCACAGCCATGCTAAATGGGGATGGCAGACATTCACCGACGCAGTCATTGATGCCGTCAACCAGCATCAGCAAGGTGTGGTGTTTTTATTGTGGGGCAGCCATGCGCAAAAGAAAGGTCAGGCTATCGATACCGCGCGCCATCATGTGTTAACTGCACCGCATCCGTCGCCGTTATCGGCGCACCGCGGGTTTCTCGGCTGTCAGCATTTTAGTCGAACCAATGAGCTGCTGGTAGCGCAAAATAAATCACCTATAAACTGGCAGGTTTAAAGGTTTAACACGCCCGGTCTCGCCACTGATGGCCAATACACGCATGGTTACCAGGATAGCAGCGTTGGTCGGCGTGGAATTATGGGCTAAAGCTGCACAACAACCCTTGCCGCAGCACATAGACGGCTCTCAACAGCAGGTTAGCATATCAACGATGCAGCACTAGCCCTCGCCTGATAGACAAATACCAATACAGACACCCATTAATACTGCACCTACGGTAAGGCGAAGCTTGCTGTCACATACATTGGTTGCTGCTATGAACTCACGGCGCGCAGACCAACAAAGCGCTATTTCTTCAACAGACGCTGTTTTTCCTGTCGCTTAAACAAAAACGACCATATCAATGATATGGTCGTATGTAGGTTTAGCGTGCGCTTTCTTCTAAAGCCAGGTCAAAACTCATGTCGATATCAGCGAGTTCCTTTTCGAGCTCATACCGGTCTTTTATTGCCTCGATTTCTCTCCACTTACGTTTCTTACTTTTCGTTTTGGTAGATTTTTCGTCTAGATTAAGCATTGCAAATAGATCTGAAGTATCCACGGAGATCTCCTTGTTATTACCGCTAACTACACTGTCAGTGTGTCAATATTGACCCCTGACATTTTTTGTATCACAGCTATCGTTAGATTAAAATAGTTTTGTTTACTTTTAATTAACAATTTGTGACGCTGCGATGACAATCCGTGGTGTTCTATATTTAGCAAGGAAGCCGGTAATAAGGCTTCCCCCTATTTGCACATTATTGGCTCAGGTAATCACCAGTAATGTTTATTTTGGTGCATTGGCCTGTTTAAAGCGGTTGATCAATTGTTGGGTAGAGCTATCGAAGGTTTCAACTTCTGCTTCGCCTTGAATCCCGGCTAACACTTGATTTCCAAGCACTTTACCTAATTCTACGCCCCATTGATCGAACGAATTAACTTGCCAGATTACACCTTGTACGAACACCTTATGTTCATACATTGCAACCAGCGCGCCAAGTGTGTACGGATCGAGCTTTTCAAATAAAATGGTGTTGCTTGGCTTATTGCCTGGCATGGTTTTATGCTGCGCTAAACGAGCACGCTCGTCGTCCTCGAGTCCTTTGTCGGCCAGATCGGCATAACAATCCTCAAAGGTTTTTCCTTGCATCAGCGCCTGCGCCTGACCAAAACAGTTTGAAGCCAGCATTGCATGGTGAGTATCGTTCTGATTTGGCACGTTAAGCGGCATCAGAAAATCTATTGGAATAACGCCATGACCCTGGTGAATCAACTGGTGAAAACTGTGCTGGCCATTGGTGCCTTCACTGCCCCAAATGATCGGGCCGGTTTCATAGTTAATGGCATCACCGCTCTGGGTAACCATTTTACCGTTACTTTCCATGTCCAGTTGCTGTACATAGGCTGGCAGGCCACGCAGATAATGATAGTAAGGCAGTAATACATGAGACTGAGCGCCAAAGAAATTGCGGTACCAAATACCCAGCATGGCCAGAATAACCGGCAGGTTTTTTTCGTTAGGGGCGGTTTTAAAATGCTCATCCATGGCATAAGCACCGTCCAACAGGCTTTTAAAGTTTTTGAATCCGAGTGCCAGTGAAATGGGCAAGCCGATGGCGGACCATAGCGAATAACGGCCGCCAACCCAATCCCACATTGGGAAAATGTTTTCTTCTGCAATGCCAAATTCCGTGGCTGCTTTAACATTGGATGACACGGCTACGAAATGCTTAGCAATATCGGTCTGAGTACCACCTGACTTTAAAAACCAGTCTTTGGCGGTCAGGGTGTTTTGTAATGTTTCCTGAGTAGAAAAAGACTTAGATGACATTACAATTAAGGTGTCTTCGTGATCGAGGCCGGATAATACGTCAGTAATGTGGCAGCCGTCGACGTTGGCTACAAAGTGCACTTTTACTGCGTTTTGTTGGTAGGGCTTGAGCGCCTCAGTCATAATTTTGGGGCCAAGGAAAGAACCGCCAATACCAATGGCGACCACGTGTTTTATAGCTTTACCGGTATAGCCTTTATGTTCACCACTGTGAATTAGCTGGGTAAACGCTTCTATTTTTTCCAGTGTTGCCAGGACTTCTGGCATAACATCTTCACCGTCAACCATGACCGGCTTGCCGGAAAAGTTACGCAACGCTGTATGCAGTACTGCCCGGCCTTCGGTTTGGTTGATTGTTTCACCGTTAAACATGGCGTCACGGTGAGCGGCAACGCCACGTGCATCAGCCAGATCGAACAGTGCTTTTAAGGTATCGTCTGTCACACGGTTTTTAGAAAAATCAACGAACAGGCCACAGGCTTCGGCGTTCATGGTTGCGGCGCGCGTCTGGTCGCTGGCAAACCAGTTGCGCATGTGTTCTTGTCCTACCAACTGAGCTAAAGATTCCAGCGTTTGCCACTGGTCTGATTCCGTGAGTGTTGTCATGGTTATTTCCTACAAACGTAAACCCTGAAGTAAGTAAAGGTGAGCCTTATGACTGCGCGCAACATGGGAGTGTCATCACGCCGTCAATCAGTCATCACCTTTACAATGCTTCGTTAATTGAGCGATTGATTACTGTTATACAATGTTAATATTGTATTATAAATTGGCAAGCTTGTCTTTTAACATTGTTTCCAGTTTAACCTGGTCAGCAGCAAAGTTTCTGATCCCTTCAGCCAGCTTTTCGGTGGCCATTGCGTCTTCATTCATTTCCCAGCGGAACCCGGCTTCGGTAAGTTTTTCACCCGGTTGTGAGGTGGCACCACCGTCGGTCAGCTTGGCTGACAATTCGCCGCTGGTGTTGGCAAGTTCTTCAAGCAGTTGCGGGCTGATAGTTAAGCGATCACAACCGGCTAACTCGGTAATCTCGCCGATGTTACGGAAGCTGGCCCCCATAACGATAGTTTTATAGCCGTGCTCTTTGTAGTAATTATAGATACTGGTTACTGAGACAACGCCTGGATCTTCATTGGCCGGATAGCTTTCCTTGCCGGTGCTCTTTTTATACCAATCAAGAATACGACCCACAAATGGTGAAATTAGAAACGCTCCGGCCTCGGCACATGCACGTGCCTGAGCAAAGCTGAACAGCAATGTCAGGTTACAGTTTATGCCTTCTTTTTCGAGGGCTTCGGCAGCGCGAATACCTTCCCAGGTTGAGGCAATCTTAATCAGGATCTTAGACTTATCGATACCTGCATCGGCATACAGTTTTACCAGTTTATGCGCTTTCTCAATTGTGGCCGCGGTATCGAATGATAAGCGCGCATCCACCTCAGTAGAGATACGGCCCGGAATACTACCGGAAATCTCTTTACCGATAGCAACAGCAAGCTTGTCAGAGGCATCAGTCAGTTGTTGATCTGCATCATCAGACTGTTGTGCTGCCCAGCTTACTGCATCGTCAATCAGCGTGGCATATTGTGGCAGACTCGCTGCTTTAAGCAGCAATGATGGGTTAGTGGTTGCATCGACCGGTTGATATTTTTTGATGGCATCAATATCGCCAGTGTCGGCAACAACAGTGGTAATTTTCTTAAGAGATTCTAACTGATTACTCATGGTATTTTCTATCCTGAATTGGTTGTGGCTGTCACCGTTGTATGGGTGAAAAGCCGATTACAGATGCACTGTAGGGCGCACTCAATATTGATTTGTTATTAATGTGTTTAATGCCAGTGTATAACAAACTTCGTGATAGTTTAACCACCGCCTAAAGACAAGACAGGCTATTTCGTATGCCGTGTATTTTTCATAAACCTAAACCCAAAAATGTGAACAAAAGTCTGGCTGATGGAACAGAAAAATTGAACCGCCTAATCGTTTTTTGTCGACTGATTGACGTAAGAACAAGTGATATACTTCTGCCAAAGTTAAGGAGTTCGCATGTTAGTAGTTGTTTCACCCGCAAAAAATTTAGATTTTGAATCAAGTATTCCGGTTAAAGACTATTCCCAACCACGGTTAATCGACGAAGCTGCGAAGCTCGCCGGGGAATGCAAGTCGTTAACCCCGGCCCAGCTTGGCTCATTAATGAAGATTAGCGATAAACTGGCCACACTTAATGCAGAGCGTTTTGACGCATTCAGCGTCCCTTTTACGCCAGACAATGCGCGCCAGGCCTTATTTGCGTTTAATGGCGATGTATACACCGGACTCGACGCGCATACACTGAGTGAGCCGGATATCCATTATGCCCAGCAGCACCTGCGAATTT